>NZ_JBBBEM010000001.1:0-10713 GCF_037154035.1 Kineococcus sp. G2
CGGCCGCGCTGCTGCCCTGCACGGCGCTGTCCGCGGCGGCCGCCGCCGCCCTGGCCGGGGACCTGCCGCAGGCCGACCTGGTGGTGGTGCTGGGGGCGCGCTCGACCGCCACGTCCTGGACGCTGCCGGCCCTGGCCCGCGGCCGCCGCCTCGTCGTGGTGGGCGACCCGGCCCTGCCCGGGCCCCGCGACCTGCTCGGCCCCACCGGTGGCGGTGGCGATGGCGGGGACGGGGACGCGGGCGCCGGCACCGGCGGGGCCGCCGGGCCGCTCCGCGGCCTGCTGGACGACGCCGCCGGCGTGCTGCCCGGCCTGCGCCTGGAGCGCCAGCACGCCTGCCTCGACGACCGGCTGCTGGACGGCGTCGTGCCGGTCACCGGCGACGCCGCCCAGGACGTGCTGCCCGGGGCCGGCCCCGACCCGCGCGCCGTGCACCGCACCTCGGCGCGCGCCGGCGGCCGGCGCGGCCCGGACGCGCTGGTGGAGGTGACCCTCGGCGTCGTCGCCGACGCGCTGCACCGGTGGCCGGGGCAGTCGCTGGGCGTCCTCGTGCCCGACGCCGCCGGCGCCGACCTGCTGGGCGACGTCCTGCGCCGGCGCCTCGCCGAGCAGGGGCTGGGGCGCGCGGCCGAGGCGCTGCTGGTCGCCGAGCCGCTGCGCTGGACCGGTGAGCGCCGCGACCACGTCGTGGTGCTCGCCGACCCCGTGACCGGCGGCGACGGCCTGGGCGCCGGGCACGCGCCCCGGCAGGAGGTCGTCCTGGCGCTGACGCGCTCGCGCCGGCGCACCACCCTCGTGCTCGACGACGCCCGCTGGGAGGCGGCGGACGGCGGTGAGCCGGCCGGTGCGGCCGTGGCCGGCCGCCCGCTGCTGCTGCGGACCGCGCTGGAGTGGGAGTCGCCCGCCCCGCGGGTGGAGGGCCCCACCAGCGCGCTGCAGCGCCGCCTGGCCGCCGCGTGCCGGGACCTGGGGCTGCCCGTGGCGATCGGCGTCGGCCGCTCCGGGGCCGTGCCGCTCGCGGTGCGCCGCCCGGACGGGACGGGACCGGCGCTCGCGGTGGAGCTGGACGGCCCGGAGTGGGCCCGCGTCGGCGTGCTGGAGCGCGAAGCCGTCGCCCCCGCGCGCCTGGAGCGGTGCGGCTGGTGGTGCGTGCGCTCCCTGGAGGCGGACGTGCTGGCCGACCCGGCGGCCGAGGCGCACCGGCTCGCGCAGCGCTGGCACGAGGCGGTCGACGAGGCGGGCGTGCCGGCGGACCTCGTGCTGGACCTGCGCGTGGGCGCCCCGGCGGGCCCGTCACCGCGTCAGCCCCGGGGCGGCGGGGACGACGAGGCGCACCGCCCCGAGCGGGACGTCGCGCAGGACGCGGGCCAGGACGTCGATCGCCCCGCCGGGCGCGGTGAGCCGGGGGAACCGGGTGAGCCGTCGGCGGTGCTCCGGTCCCGGCCGGTTCCGGTGCCGCGCGAGGAGGCGTCGTGAGCGCGCCGGGCGGTCAGACGGACGGGCAGACGGACGGGCAGGCGGACCGGCCGGCGGGCGGGGGTGCCGGGCAGCCGCGCGGGGAACCCCGGGCGGCGGGGGAGGCCGGGGGGTCCCTGGAGGACGAGCGCTCGGCCGACGAGCGCGACGAGGGCTGGGGCGAGCGGTCCGGCGGGCTGGACGACGACTGGTACCTGTCGCAGCGGCCGCCCCACTGGGACTGACGCGCAGATCACGCACGGTGCCGGCGCCTCGCTCTCAGCGAGAACCTGATGACCTCTCGTAGACCGCGTGTGACGGTCGGTCGAGATTTCCAGCTCTCCACGGTCGCGGGGGTTCCTCGCGCGCTCGCGCGCCCACATGATGGGCGCCGACCAGCGGCCGCGACCCGACCCGGGCCGGCGCAGGCCGGCCTCGGCCGGGACAGCGGTCGAGGCGACGGTCGGGGAGGTGGGCGTGCACGGGTACCGCGCTGCGACCGTCCCCGCCGAGGTGTCGGCACGCGCGCCCGGGCCGGGCGCTGCCCCCGCCGGGTCCGCCGTCCGGCGCCCGCCGCGCCGGCCCGCTCGGCTCGCGCGGGCGGGCCGCGCACCGCTGGTGCTCCTCGCCGCCGCCCTCGCCGGCGCCGCCCCGACGGCCCTCGCGCCGCTGCCCGGGGGGCTGGCCGTGGGGGTGGGCGTGCTGGCCGGTGCCGCCGCCGGCGCGCTCGCCGGTGCCCTCACCGGGCGTCCGGTGCCCCGCGCCCGCCGCTCCGGCGCACCGGCCGGGTCGTGGGCGGGCCGCCGCGGGTCGCCGCGCGACCGGCTGACCGGGCTGCCCGGGCGGGAGGCGCTGCTGGCGGCCGCGGAACGCGCCCTGGCCGGGACGGTCCCCGCGGGACCGGCTCCCGGCCTGCTCGTGGTGGACCTCGACCGGTTCCGGGACGTCAACGACGCGCTGGGCCACGACGGGGGCGACGACGTGCTGCGGGCCTTCGCCGCGCGGCTGCGCGCGCTGGCGCCGGCCGACGCGGTGGTCGCCCGGCTCGGCGGCGACGAGTTCGCCGTCCTCGTGCCCGACGGCACCGGCGCGGAGGACCTCGCCCGGCGCGTCGTGGACGGCGCCGGGCGGGCGCTGGACGCCGGCGGGCTGCGGGTGCTGCTGCCGGCGAGCGTGGGGGTGGCGCTGGCGCCCCGGCACGGCCCGGTGGCGGCGGCCCTGCTGCGCAGCGCCGAGAGCGCCCTGCACGAGGCCAAGCGGGTGCGCGGGTGCGCCTGCACCTACGGCGGCGAGCACGGTGCACCCGGAGCGCCCGGCGCCGAGCGGCTGCGGCTGCTGGGGGAGCTGAGCCGTGCGGTGGAGCGCGGTGAGCTGTTCGTGCTGTACCAGCCGCAGGTCGACCCGGCGACCGGCGCGCTCGCGGGTGCGGAGGCCCTGGTGCGCTGGCGCCACCCCGACCTCGGCACCGTCGCGCCGGACCGGTTCGTGCCCCTGGCGGAGGACTGCGGCCTGGTGCACGCCCTGACCGGGGCGGTGCTGCGGCAGGCCCTGGCCGACCTGGCGGGCTGGCGGGCGTACGGGTGCGACGTGACGGTCTCCGTCAACCTCTCCGCGCGCTCGCTCGCCGAGACGGGCCTGCCCGCCCTGGTGGCCCGTGAGCTGGAGCGGCACGGGGTGCCCGGCCGCGCCCTCGTGCTGGAGATCACCGAGACGGCCCTGGTGGCGGACCCGCAGCGGGCCCGCGCCGTGGTCGGCGAGCTGCGCGCCCTGGGGTGCTCGGTGGCGGTCGACGACTACGGCACGGGTCAGTCGTCGCTGCGTCGCCTGACGGGCCTGGACGTCGACGAGCTGAAGATCGACCGCTCCTTCGTGACGGCGATGACCACCGACCGGGCCCGGGAGGTGATCGTGCGCTCCACCGTGCAGATGGCGAGGGACCTGGGGCTGCGGGTGGTGGCCGAGGGGGTGGAGGACGCCGGCACGCTGCGGGCCCTCGCCGTGCTGGGCTGCCACCTCGTGCAGGGCACCCACGTGGGTGAGCCCGCGGCGGCGGGGGACCTGCTGTGGTCGCTGGCCACGCGCGACGGTGCGGCGCACCGCGGCCCCGCACCGCGTCCGGTGGCGCAGCGTCGCCCCTCCGGCGCGCTCTGACCCCGGCCCGCCCGGGGCGGCGGCTTCCCTCACGGCGCGCGCAGGGCGAGCACGGTGCGCCCGGCGGCCGCCGCCAGGCGCGCGGCCGTGGGCGGGTCCACCGCCACCAGCACGCTGCCCGGCCCGTCCGGTGCCGCGCCGAGGAGCCCGGCACCGGAGGCGCCGGTGGGCACGGCGAGCACCACGACGTCGGCGGCGACGCGCTCGGCACCGGTGGGCAGGCCCGTGACGGGGTCGTCGGTGCGGGCCAGGACGTCGACGCGGGCACCGGGCCGCAGCCCGTCGAGAACGGCCCGCTCGTCCACGGCGACGGTGGTGGCCAGCGTGCCCGGCGGCTGCCCGGCCAGCAGGCCCGCGCCGGTGGTGCGCGCGTCCGTGAGCACCTCTCCCCGGCGCACCGCGCCGGAGAGCACGGCCCCGCGCGCGGTGGTGCCGTCCAGGGCCCCGTCGGGCACGGTGCCCGCCGGCCGCTCGTCGCGGCGCACGTCACCGGCCGCCAGGGTCGCCCCGGCCGGCAGGTCGCGCGCCGCGACGAGCACCGGCCGCGTCGCCGGCTGCGGCGGCGACAGCGCGGACACCGCCACCCCGGCGGCGGCCGCGGTCAGCCCGGCGCTGAGCCAGCGGCGGGCCAGCCTGCGGCGCCGCCGGTCGCGGGGCCCGGCGGGTCGGGGTGTCGTCTCGCGCAGCACACCCGGACGCTAGGGACGCGCGGCCGCCGGGGCGGGTGCGTCCGCGCCCGGCTGTGGACCGCGGCGGCGGTGCGGCGGGTGTGGAGACCGGGTCCCCGCCGCTCAGGCGGCGGAGGTCGAGCCGCTCGACGAGGAGGGCTTGGCCGACGAGGTCGAGGACGAGGTCGCCGAGGAGGAGGACGAGTCCGGGCTCTTGGCCGACGAGCCGCCGGAGTCCTTGGCCCCGCTCTTGGCGTCCGAGCCGCCGGAGCCGGAGCCGGAGCCGCTGCGCGAGTCGGTGCGGTAGAAGCCGGAGCCCTTGAAGACGACGCCGACGTTGTTGAACAGCTTGCGCAGCTGCCCCGAGCACTCGGGGCAGGTGGTGAGGGCGTCGTCGCTGAAGGACTGGCGGACCTCGAAGCTGTGGTCGCACTGCTGGCACGCGTAGGCGTAGGTGGGCACGTCGTCTCCAGGGAGGTCGAGACCCCGACTGGCACTCGGGGAGTTCGAGTGCCAATCCTACTCGCCGCGCGGACCGCGCGCGGCCCTCAGCGCGTCGCCCGCGCCCGCCGCACCACGGACGGACCCAGCGACCGGGCGTGCACCCGCAGCCAGCCGTCGTCGGCGCCGGCGGGCAGCGCACCGGCGACGTCCGGCGGGCTCGGTGCGGCGGCGTCGACGGTGAGCAGGGTCCAGCCGCCGCCGCCGGGTGCCAGGGCCCGGGCGGCCGCCACCTCCAGCACGCCCTCGCGCCGGGTGACCCGCGGGTCGGCGCCGCCGGCCCGGCCCACCAGGGCGATCCGCCCGCCGGTCGCGGTGCGCCAGCGCGCCGCCCGCTCGCGCAGCAGGGCCGACTCGTCCGGGTCCACCAGGTCGTCCGCGTCCTGCCCCGGTCCCCGGGCGGCGACGACCACGACACCCGTGACGCCGTCGGCGGCCGCCGCGTCCAGCTCGGCGCACAGCCACGGCAGCTGGGTGAAGCCGGCGGTGCGCAGGGAACCGCCGGTGGCGTCGAGCAGCAGGTAGCGGGTGCCGGCCAGGTCGAGCCGCCGGTGCGCCGCCGCGGCGCCGCTGGACGCCGGGCCCGCGGCGGCGGCCGTGCCCGCCTCCCCGTCACCGGGCAGCCAGGACCAGCCCGTGCCGGCGGGCAGCTCCCGCGCCAGCACCTCGCGGGCGAGCGCCACGTCGGCGTCGGTGCCGGCCCGGCCGGGGGCGCCGACGACGTCCCCGGCGAGCAGCACGTGGTGCGCCCCGGCGGCGGCCGCGGCCCGCAGGGCCCCGCGCAGCGGCGCCTCGGAGCCGGTGTCCGCGGCCCGCACGCGGGTGGCGGCCACGAGCGCGACGCGGCCGGTGAGCGGGCCGGTGGCGGTGCCCGGGGCGAGGGCCGGATCGCGCGGTGCGTCCTGCACCGCGGGAGCGACCGGCGTCGTGCCGGCCTCCAGGGCGGCCAGGTCCAGCCGGCCCGCGGTGCGCAGGGCGGCGTCGGTCTGCGCCACGTACACCCGCTCCACGGCCACCTCGCGCGCCCCGGCGGGCACGGCGGCCGTCAGGCGGCGCCAGCCGGTGAAGTCGACCCGCTCGGCGAACGTCACCGGCCGGGCGGCCCCGTCCACGCGCAGCACCGCCCGCAGCCAGCCGCCGGCCGCGTCGCCGCGCACCCGCAGGGCCACCTCCCGGGTGCCGGCGGGCAGCGCGACGGGCGGGTCGGCGACGGCGGCGGCCACGGAGGTGCCGGCCGGCTGCTCGCGCGCGTCGTACGCCAGGCGCAGGGCCGCCGCGACGCCGGGCAGGTCGTCCACGGCGACGGGGGCCAGGGCGGCGGTGGCGCGGGTGGCGGTGGCGCGCCAGCGGCCCGGGTCGGTGACGGGGTCGGCGAGCGCGGTGCGCAGCCCGACCGCCACGGCGGTGGTGGTGCGCACGCCGGCGGCGCCGAGGACGACGGGCACCGCGGCGGGACCTGCGCCGGTGGCGGTCAGCCGCAGGCGGCCGTCGGGCAGGGCGGTGACGGCGAGCAGGGCGGGGTCGGCGGTGACGGTGACGTCGGCGGCGTCGACGCGGGCTGCGCGCCCCTCGCCGTCGCGGCCGGTGACCCGCACGTCGGCGACGGCGCCGACGGCGCCCAGCTGCGGCGCGGGGTCGAGCTCCAGCGCGGCGAGGGGGCCGAGCACCTCCAGCGCGAGCTCGCCGCGGGCGTCGCCGGCGCGCACCCGCAGCGTCGTGCGCCCGGGGGCGCCGCCCCGCACGAGGACGCGGGTGCCGCCGCCGCCGGGCCCGACCGGCTCGACGCTCGCGGTGGCGGGCCGGTCGGTGCCGAGCACCGGTGCCTCCAGCGGCGCGGGCGCCAGCGCGGCGTCGGTGCCCACGGCCTCCACGGCCAGCAGCAGGCCGGGCAGCACGCGCCCGTCCGTCCCGCGCCAGGCGACAGCGGTGGCGCGCCCGTCCGCGGCCGGGGGCAGCAGCCCGACGGCGTGGGCCACGGCCCGCGGGGCGCCGTCGGAGGGCTCACCCACCACGGCGACCCGCGCCTCGCCGGCGGGGCGGGCCACGAGCTGCGCGGAGCCGCCGCCGTCGAGCATCACGGCGCCGTCGGCACCGGCCTCGACCAGGCGCTGCGCGGTCTCCACCGCGGTCAGGCCGCGGGAGCGGGCGGTGCCGCCGTCGGCGGTCAGCAGCAGCAGCTCCCCGGCGCGGGTCCAGCCGATCGCGGTGCGCGCGCGCAGCGCGGCCCACGTGGGGTCGGCGGTGTCGATCGGGGCGACGGCGCCGTCGCGTACGAGCTCCAGGCGGGCGCCGAGGGCGAAGCCGTCCGACCCCGGGGCGAGGGCGCCGACGTGCACGTCGACGGCGGTGCTCGCGGGGGTGCCGACGGCGGTGCCGGCCAGGGCGGCGGCGGCGGCGACGGCGCCGGTGGCGACGAGGACGAGGCCGTCGGCGGGCACGGGCGCGCGCCCGGGGGAGCGCACGGCGCTGACGCGGCCGGCGCGCACCTCCAGCTCCACACCGCCCGGGGCGGTCAGGGCCCGGTCGCCTGCGCCCCACGCGGGGGTGAACAGCGCCAGGGCGTCGGCGGGGACGGTGCGGGTGGCGACGGCGGCCAGCGGCCAGGTGCGGCCACCGACGGTCGCGGTGCCGGTCAGGCGCACGTCGCCGAGGCGGCCGGCCCACCCGGTGGGGGTGTCGTCGACGCCGACGGCGCGCTGGACGGCGGCGTCGGCCTTGAGGGCGCGGCCGTCGACGACGACGGGGCCGTCGGGGGTGCCGGTGCGGTCGATGTCGTAGAAGTCGCCGTTGACGGCGGCGACCGCGCCGGCGGTGCCTGCCAGCTCGGCGGGGGTGCGCGGTTCGGACAGGCTGCGCTGCAGCAGGGCGGGCCGGGTGCCGGTGCCGGGGGCCAGGCGCAGCAGGGAGGTGCGCTGGGAGCCGGCGGCGTCGAGGGTGGCGAGCCGTTCCAGGGTCAGGCCGGGTGCGACGGTCGTCAGCGCGCGCTCCAGCTCGACGCGTCCGGGGGCGGCGGCCAGCGCCCGCGGGTCCGGCAGGCCGGCGGCGGTGCCGGCCGCGCCACCGGTGGCGCTCGCGCGGGTGGCGGGCAGGACGGCGGACGAGGCGGGGACGAGCAGGGCGGCGAGGCCCCCGGTGAGGACCGTGCGACGGCGCATGCACGAAAGGTACCCGGATGAATACTGGGAGTTACGAGTTCGGGGGTCGGCGCCAGTCCGCGAGCTTGCCGTGCCGGCTGACCTGCTGCAGCCGCTCCTCCACCACCGCGCGCTCCGCGGTGCCCGTGACCACCAGCACCTCGTCACCGCGGCGCAGGGCGGTGCGCGGCCCGGGCACGAACGTCGTCCCGTCGCGCGCCACCAGCGTCACGTTCGCGCCCGGCGGCAGCCGCAGCTCGAACACCTCCACCCCGTGCAGGTGCGAACCGTCCCCCACCCGCACCCGCACCACGTCCGCCGACAGCGTCCCCAGCGGGGAGACCTCCACGTCGAGCTCGGCCGTGGTGGCCGTCGGCACCAGCCGCAGCGCCCGCGCCAGCGGCTGCAGGGTGGGTGCCTGCACCAGCGTGAAGACGACGACCAGGACGAGCACCACGTCGAAGAGCCGCTCCGTGCCGGGCACCCCCGCCACGGCGGGCACGGTCGCCAGCACGACCGGCACCGCGCCCCGCAGCCCCGCCCACGACAGGAACGCCAGCTCCGCCGCGCTGGAGCGCTGCGCCCCGCGGAACGGCAGCAGGCTCACCAGCACCGACAGCGGCCGCGCCAGCACCGTCAGCACCAGCCCGACGATCAGCGCGTCGCCCACCACGCCCGGCAGCCGCGACGGGCTCGCCAGCAGCCCCAGCGCCACGAACAGCCCGATCTGCGCCAGCCACCCGGCGGACTCGGCCACGCCCCGCGTGGTGTGCCGGTGCGGCAGCCGGGAGTTGCCCAGCACCAGGGCGCACAGGTACGTCGCCAGGAACCCGGAACCGCCCAGCAGGTCGGCACCGGCGAAGGCGCCCACGGTCAGCGCCAGGACCGCCACCGGGTACAGCCCCGAGCTCGGCAGCGCGGTGCGGCGCAGCAGCCACGCCCCGGCGAAGCCGCCGCCGACGCCGACGGCGGTGCCGACGGCCAGCTGCAGCACCGCCTCACCGGCCGCCGCCCACCACGGCGGGACGGCGCCCCCGCCGGCGACCTCCGTCAGCGTCAGCACGGCGATGACGACGGGGGCGTCGTTGAGCCCGGACTCCGCCTCCAGCATCCCCGTCAGCCGCCGCGGCAGCGGCACCGAGCGCAGCACGGAGAAGACGGCGGCCGCGTCGGTGGAGGAGACCACCGCGCCGATCAGCAGCGACACCGGCCACGACGTCCCCAGCAGCAGGTGCGCCCCGGCACCCACCACGGCCGTGGACACGGCGGTGCCGACGGTGGAGAGGACCGCCGCCGGCGCCAGCACCCCGCGGATCGTGCCCCAGCTCGTCGTCAGGCCACCCTCGGCGAGGATGAGGATCAGCGCGCCGTAGCCGAGCACCTGCGCCAGCTCGGCGTCGGAGAAGAGGACCCCCAGGCCGTCCTCGCCGATGAGCAGGCCCAGCCCCAGGTACAGCAGCAGCGACGGCAGCCCGGTGCGGGCCGACAGCCGCACCGCCAGCACCGCCAGGAGCAGCACGGCGGAGGAGAGGAGCAGGACGCCGCTGAGCTCCTCGACGGTCATGCGGCACCGTACCGACCGCGGCCCGCGCGGGCGGCCGGGGCCTCCGACGCCACCTCCGGCGCGACCTCAGCGGGGGGCGGCCTCAGGGCGCGACGGGGCGCGGCTCGCGCAGGTCCACCTCGGCGGGCGCGGGCCCGCGCACGGCGGCGACGGCGTCGGCGGGCCAGCCGGCGCCCCAGTCGCGGCGCTCGCGCCACAGCGGTGCCCACACCTCCTCGCCCCCGCCGCGCCCGGCCAGCGCCAGCGCCTTCTCCCCGGCGGTGCGCAGGCCCGCCCCGCCGGCCAGCAGGGCGACGCCGGCCGCGGCGCGCGCGGGGCTCCAGTGCTTGCGGGCGAACTCGGCCTTGCCGCGCAGCAGCATGCGCAGCTTGCCGGTGCGCGAGGCGGAGGACTTGCCGCCGGCGTGCACGACCACCGCGTCGGGGGTGATCGAGGGGTGCAGGCCGCGGGCGATGGCCCGGGCGCTGAGGTCGGCGTCCTCGCTGTACATGAAGAACGCCTCGTCGAAGCCGCCGAGCGCCTCCCACGTCTGCCGGGAGGCCAGCAGGAAGCAGCCGCTGACGACGCCGACGTCGCGCACGCTGTCGCGGTCCCAGCGCCCGAGCGACTCCGGGTCGAAGACGGGGGAGCGCTTGAACGCCGTGGACAGGCCGGTGGCGTAGCAGAACCAGCTCCACAGCGTCGGCTGGGCGAAGCAGGACGTCAGGGACACCGTGCCGTCGGGGTAGAGGACGCGCCCGCCGACGACACCGCGCGTGGGGTCCTGCTCGAGGAAGGCCAGCAGGGCGTCGATCGCGCCGGGCAGCACGACGGCGTCGGGGTTGAGCAGCAGCACGTGCCGGCCGTCGCTGATCTCGGCGGCGCGGTTGCAGGCGGCGGCGAAGCCGAGGTTCTGCGGCGAGAAGCGCACGCGCAGGGCCGGGTCGGCGGCGGCGCGCTCGGCCAGCAGGGCCCGGGTGGGCTCGTCGGAGGCGTTGTCCAGCACGACGACCTCGTGGGAGGCGGCGGGACGCCCCTCGCCGGCCAGGGCGTCGAGGCACTGGGCGGTCCACTCGGGCGCGTTGTAGGTCACGACGACGACGGACACGTCCACGGTCACGGGGGCTCCTCCTCGCCGGCGCTGCCGGGGCGACCGGTCAGCACTCGGAGTCGATCTGGGCACAGCTCGCAGTCACCATCGACGGGGCACAGTGAACCACGCCGGCCCCTCCCCCCAGCCAGGGCCGGGGGGAGGGGCCGGG
>NZ_JBBBEM010000002.1:0-9224 GCF_037154035.1 Kineococcus sp. G2
CCACGGTCACGGGGGCTCCTCCTCGCCGGCGCTGCCGGGGCGACCGGTCAGCACTCGGAGTCGATCTGGGCACAGCTCGCAGTCACCATCGACGGGGCACAGTGAACCACGCCGGCCCCTCCCCCCGGCCGGGGCCGGGGGGAGGGGCCGGGAGGAGGGGCCGGGTGGTGGGCGGGGGAGGGGCGGGCTCGCCGGGACCGGGGCGGGCAGCGCTCAGGCGGTGAACGGCATCCAGCGGGTGGGGGTGACGACGGCGTGCACCGGGCGGTCGTGCGGCAGCACCGGCAGCGGGCTGACGGCGGCGTCGAACAGCTCGTCGTCGTGCACGAGCGCCACCACCGGCACCCGGGCCGGCACCCTGCGCAGCGCCCGGTCGTAGCTGCCGCCGCCCTGGCCGAGGCGGCGGCCGGCGGTGTCCACGGCCAGGGCCGGCACGACGACGACGTCGGCGGTGGCGATGGCGTGCGGGCCCAGCGGGCCGTGCCCGCCGGTGGCGCCGGCGCGCACCGGTCGCACCTCCCAGTCGAGGTCGGCGTCGGGCAGCAGCACGGGCAGCAGGACCTCCACGCCGTGCCGGCGCAGCTCGGCCAGCGCCGAGCGGGTGCCGGGCTCGCCGGGCAGGGAGGAGTAGCAGGCGACGCGGCGGGCGCCGGCGACGAGCGGGCACGCCAGCAGCGTGCGGGCCACGGCGGCGTCGACCTCGGTGGCCTCGGCGGCGTCGCGGGCGCGGCGGCGGGCGCGCAGCGCGCTGCGCAGGCCGAGCTTGCGCGCGCCCACCTCGACCGGGTCGTGCGCGACGCGCAGGCCCGCGGTGCGGGCGGTGGCGGACGGCGCGTCGGCGCGGGTGGTGGGCACGGCGGCTCCCGGGGGTCTCGCGACGTCCCGCGCGCGCGGTTGCACGTGGCCGTCGACGTGTCCAGTCTGCCCCCGCGGCGCCCGGAAAGCCATGCCCCGCGTGAGCGCGCGACTGCGCTCGGTGCCGCGGCTGGGCCGGGCGGTAGCCTCCGGCCCCATGAGCGAACGCGACGAGCGTCCCGGCCGCACGGTCCGCAAGGCGGTCATCCCCGCTGCCGGCCAGGGCACCCGGTTCCTGCCCGCCACGAAGGCCATGCCCAAGGAGATGCTGCCGGTGGTGGACACCCCGGCCATCCAGTACATCGTCGAGGAGGCGGTGCGCGCCGGCCTGACCGACGTCCTCATGGTCACCGGCCGCAACAAGCGCTCGCTGGAGGACCACTTCGACCGCAACGTCGAGCTGGAGGTGGGCCTGCAGGCCAAGGGCGACGACGCCAAGCTCGCCCGCGTGCAGGAGTCCACGGACCTGGCGCAGGTGCACTACGTGCGCCAGGGCGACCCCAAGGGCCTGGGCCACGCGGTGCTGGTGGCCGAGCAGCACGTGGGCGACGAGCCGTTCGTGGTGCTGCTGGGCGACGACATCGTCGACGCCCGCGACCCGCTGCTGGACAAGATGATCGAGGTGCGCGAGCAGCACGGCGGCAGCGTCGTGGCGTTCATGGAGGTCCCCGAGGACCAGATCCACCTGTACGGGTGCGCGGTCGCCGAGCCCACCGGCGTCGAGGACGTCGTGAGGGTCTCCGGCCTGGTGGAGAAGCCCAAGCGCGAGGAGGCCCCCAGCAACCTGGCCATCATCGGCCGCTACCTGCTGGACCCGGCCGTGTTCGCGGTGCTGCACGAGACGCCGCCGGGCAAGGGCGGGGAGATCCAGCTGACGGACGCCCTGCAGGTGCTGGCGCGCTCCGACGCCCCGGGCGGCGGCGTGCACGGCGTGGTCTTCCGCGGCCGCCGCTACGACACCGGCGACAAGCTGGACTACATCAAGGCCGTGGTGCGCCTGGCCAGCGAGCGCGAGGACATCGGCCCGGACCTGCGCGCGTGGCTGGGCGAGTACGTCGCGGCGGGGGCCGGCGCCCCCTCGTGAGCACCGCGCACGTCAGCTCCCACGGGGACGGCCCGTTCACGCCGGTCGCCGAGCACGCCGCCACCTGCCTGGACCTGGTGCGCCCGCTGCGGCCGCTGGACGTGGCGCTGCGCGACGCGCTGGGCTGCGTGCTGGCCGAGGACGTGGTCAGCCCGCGCCCGCTGCCGGCGTTCGACAACTCCGGCATGGACGGCTACGCGGTGCGGCTGCGGGACGTGGAGGGCGCCTCGGAGGAGACGCCCGTGGGTTTGCCGGTGGTGGCGGACGTCGCCGCCGGCAGCGGCGACCCGCTGCGCCTGGCGGGCGGCACCGCGGCGCGCATCATGACCGGTGCTCCGGTGCCGGCGGGCGCGGAGGCCGTGGTGCCGGTGGAGTGGACCGACCGCGGGGTGGCGCACGTGAGCGTCCGGCGCGCCCCGCGCCCGGGGCAGCACGTGCGCCGCGCCGGTGAGGACGTCTCCGCCGGCGTGGTGGTCGTGGAAGCCGGCACGCGCCTGCAGCCGCGGCACGTCGGCGTCCTGGCGGCGGTGGGCCGCGCCCGGGTGCGGGTGCGCCCGCGCCCGCGCGTGGTGGTGGTCTCCACCGGTGCGGAGGTCGTCGAGCCGGGCGCGGTGCTGGCGCCGGGGCAGCTGCACGACACCAACGGCTACCTGCTGACCGCGGCCGCGGAGGAGGTGGGGGCGCTGGCGTACCGGGTGGGCGTGGTCGACGACGACGCCGCGGCGCTGGCGGCGGTGCTGGACGACCAGCTGGTGCGCGCCGACGTGGTGGTCACCTCCGGCGGGGTCAGCGAGGGCGCCTACGACACCGTCAAGGAGGTGCTGTCGGGGCCGCTGGGCGAGCGCGCCGGGCACCGGGTGCGCTTCGGGAGGGTGGCGGTGCAGCCGGGGATGCCGCAGGGCGCCGGCACCCTGGGGGAGCAGCGGGTCCCGGTGTTCACGCTGCCGGGCAACCCGGTCAGCTCGTTCGTGTCCTTCGAGGTGTTCGTGCGCCCGGCGCTGCGCCGGATGCTCGGCGCGGAGGGCCCCGACCCGGAGCGCCCGCGGGTGCGGTGCGTGGTCGCGCGGGGCTGGACCTCCCCGCCGGCGAAGGAGCAGTACGTGCGCTGCGCGTGGACCCGCGGCGAGGACGGCCGCCTGCACGTGGAGCCGGTCTCCGGGCACGGCTCGCACCTGGTGACCGCCTTGGCGCGCACGACGTGCCTGGCCGTGGTACCCGTGGGCACGTCCGAGGTGGAGGTGGGCGACGAGGTGGAGTGCGTGCTGCTGGGGCCGCTGCCGGTGGGGCAGCCGTGAGCGGGGCCGGCGTGGACGGGGACGGCACGGGGCGCGGCGCCGACGGGGAGCGCTTGACGCACCTGGACGAGCGCGGGCACGCCCGCGTGGTGGACGTGTCCGCCAAACCGGTCACGGTGCGCGAGGCGCGCGCCGAGGGGCGGGTCGAGTGCTCGCCGCGGGTGCTGGAGCTGATCGCCTCCGGTGGTCTGCCCAAGGGCGACGCGCTGGCGGTGGCGCGCATCGCCGGGCTGCAGGCCGCCAAGCGCACCCCGGACCTGGTGCCGCTGGCGCACCCGGTGGCGGTGCACGCCGTCGAGGTCGAGATCGACGTGGAACCGCACGCCGAGCGGCCGGGCGTGCTGATCCGTTCCGCCGTGCGCACCGCGGACCGCACGGGCATCGAGATGGAGGCGCTGACGTGCGTGGTCGTGGCGGCGCTGACGTTCGTGGACATGGTCAAGGCCGTCGACAAGCGCACGGTCGTGACGGGGGTGCGGGTGACCGCCAAGAGCGGCGGTCGCTCGGGGGACTGGAGCGTCGATGACCGACGCGACGGCTGACCCGGCGGCCGGCGGGGCGCGGCGCAGCGCCCTGGTGGTGACGGTGTCGAACCGCGCCGCCGCCGGCGTGTACGCCGACGGTTCCGGGCCCGTCCTGGTGGAGGGCCTGCGGGGCGTGGGGTTCACCGTCGACGGCCCCCTCGTGGTGCCGGACGGCGACCCCGTGGAGGAGGCGCTGCGCGACGCGGTCGCCGCCGGGTACGACGTGGTGGTCACCAACGGCGGCACGGGCCTGAGCCCGCTGGACCTGACGCCGGAGCGCACCCGGCGCGTCCTGGACTACGAGGTCCCCGGTGTGCCGGAGGCGATCCGCGCCGCCGGCGCCGCGAAGGGGGTCCCCACCGCGGTGCTCTCGCGCGGGCTGGCCGGCGTGGCGGGGCGCACGTTCGTGGTGAACCTGCCGGGTTCGCCCGGTGCGGTGCGCGACGGCGTGGAGGTCCTGTCGGGTTTCCTGCCGCACGCCGTCGACCAGTTGCACGGCGGCGACCACCGCCGCGGTGGCGGCACCCCGTGAGCCGGGTGTGAGCGTGCCGTCCTGGCCCGTGGAACTGGTCGAGGGCCCGGTGCGGTTGCGGCCGCTGCGCCGGCGCGACGCCGCGCAGTGGCGGGCGGTGCGCGCGGCGAACGCGTCCTGGTTGCGGCCGTGGGAGGCGACGAGCCCGGACGCCGCACCGCCCCCGCCGACGTTCGCGCAGATGGTGCGGGGTTTCTCCCGCGAGGCGCGCGCGGGCCGCATGCTGCCGTTCGTGGTGGAGCTGGACGGGCGTCTGGTGGGGCAGGTGACCGTCTCGGGCGTGACGTGGGGTTCGCTGCGCTCGGCGCACGTGGGGTACTGGATCGACCAGCGGGTCGCCGGCCGGGGCACGATCCCGCTGGCGCTGGCGATGGTGGTCGACCACTGCTTCCGCGTGCTGCGCCTGCACCGGGTCGAGGTGAACATCCGCCCGGAGAACGCCGCGTCGCTGCGGGTGGCCGCCAAGCTGGGCCTGCGCGACGAGGGCCTGCGCGAGCGGTACCTGCACATCGACGGCGCGTGGCGCGACCACCGCACGTTCGCGGTGACGGCGGAGGAGGTGCCGGAGGGGATGGTGAACCGGTACCGCGGCTCCACCCGTTCCTGAGCGGATCCCCCGGGGGGTGGTTTCACCCTCGGCACGAGGGGTAACCCGATGGTGGCCCAGTGGCGAAGCGGTGCGGCGACACACCGGCGAGGTCCACGCTGTCGTGGACGTCGAGCCCTAGCGTTTCGCCCGTGCCCGCGAGCAGCCTGATCTTCCTCACCATCGTCGTCCTGTGGGCTGCCTACCTGGTGCCCGCGGCCATCCGGCGGCGCCGGCACGCGGGGGAGGCCCGCGTCGGCGACCGCGACTCGGAGGCGCTGCGCGTGGTGGTGCGCCAGGGTTCCGCCCCCGCGGAGCGTCCCGGCGCCCTCGCCGTCTCCTCCAGCCGTCCGGTGCTCGCCGGGCCGGTGCCGCACCCGCAGCTGACCGCTCCGGTGGCTCCGGCTCCGGCTCCGGCTCCGGCCCCCGCTGCCGCGCCGCGCGTGCTGGTGCAGCAGAGCCGGGCGAGCCGGGTGGTGCGCCGGCGCCGCCGGCTGCTGGGGGCCGTGCTGGGCGCTGCGGTGGTGACGTGGGCGCTGGTGCTGGCGTCGGTGGCGCCGGCGTGGGCGGCCCTGCTGCCGACCGCGGCCCTGGCCCTGGTGGTGGTGGCGCTGCGCCGCCACGCCGCCGCCGCGCCGGCCCCGGTCCTGGTGCCCACCGCGGTGGTGCCCGCTCCCGCGGCTCCCGCCGAGGACGCGGGGCGCGCGGGCGGCACGGTGCTGGACGAGCTGACCGCGCAGCTGGAGCGCGAGCTCGCCGAGGAGCTGGCCGCCGCGCGGACGGCCGCCGACGGCGCGGTCCCGGCCCCGCGGCCGCGGCCGGAGGCGCCCGCCGCGGCTGCGGACGGTGCGGGCTGGGAGCCCGCGGAGGTGCCGCTGCCGACGTACCTGCTCAAGCCGCGCGCCCGCCTGGTGCGTCCCGCCCGCGCCGGTGCGCCGGTCGCCGGGCCGGTCGAGGTCGACGTGCAGGTCACCCCGGCGCCGTCGGTGCGCGGGCGCCGGGTGATCGACGTGCGGGAGCCCTCCCGCGTGGTCAACGGCTGAGCACCCGCCGTCCGGGCCGGTGCTCCGGGCCTGGTAGTGTTCTTCTCGCTCCCGCGGCAACGGGGAGCGAGCAAGGGGCTGTGGCGCAGCTGGTAGCGCACCTCGTTCGCAACGAGGGGGTCAGGGGTTCGAGTCCCCTCAGCTCCACACCAGGGGAAGAGGCCCTCGCCGGGTTCGGCGGGGGCCTCTTCGCGTTGACGGGCACCGGTCCGTGTGGGGCCCCTGGGACCTCCGTGACTCGTGTTGCGCTCAACGAGTTCTGTGGGAGGGTTGCGGAGAACAGGTGATGCCCAGCTACCATCCGTGGTGAAGGGTCACCCGAACGCACGCACGTAGCCCGCGGCAACCGAGTGGTCCGAGTCCACACCGTCGTGGTCGCGCATGTTCAGGGCACCTCGACGGGGGGAGAGGTATGGCAGCGGAGGAACTGGCGGCAGGAGAGGTGCGGGTGCTCCCGCACCAGCAGCGGAGGGTCATCGACGGCTCCGCTGCTCACACGGCGACCAGCCCCTTCCTCCCCGTCTCGCGGCGGCGCCCCACCTCGACGGGCGCGCACCGCGCCTCCCGCCGCGCCGTCTGGCAGCACGAGTACGTGCGCACCCTCGTCGCGAGCGACGCCGCGGCCGCGCTGCTGGGTGCTCTGCTGGGCTGGGCGGCCCGCTTCGGCGGCTCCCCGCTGCACCTGGGCACCACGAGCGGGGCGTCGGTCCTGTGGCTGATGGCGCTGCTGCCGCCGATCTGGGTGGCCGCGATGGGCCTGATGCGGGCGTACGAGCCGCGGTTCCTCGGCGTCGGCTCGGAGGAGTTCCAGCGGGTCCTCACCGCCGGCACCACCGTCGTGGCGCTCGTGGGCACCCTGTCGTGGGCGTTCAAGCTGGACCTGGCACGCGGCTTCGTGGTGGTGGCGCTGCCGGCGGCGGGCCTGCTGACGCTGGCGGGGCGCCTGGTGGCGCGCCGCTACCTGCACCGCCGTCGCGCGGCGGGGGAGTGCGTGCAGTCCACGCTGGTGGCCGGGCACCCGCGGGCGGTGGCCGCCCTGGTGCGGCAGGTGCGCCGCGACACCGACCACGGCCTGCGCATCGACGGCGCCTGCACCCCCGGTGGGCTGGGCAGCGCGGAGCTGGAGGCGCTGGGCGTGCCGGTGTGGGGGACGCTGGACGAGGTCGCCGCGGTGGCCCGCCGCACGGACGTCGACGTGGTCGCCACCCTGACCTGCCCGGAGCTGGACGGGCCGGTGCTGCGCCGGCTGGGCTGGCAGCTGGAGGACACCCGCGCCGACCTCGTCGTCGCCCCGGCGCTGACGGACGTGGTGGGCCCGCGCGTCGTGATCCGCCCCGTGTCCGGGTTGCCGCTGCTGCACGTGGACCGCCCCGAGCTGCGCGGTCTGCGCCACGTCGGCAAGGCGCTGCTGGACCGCGGTTCCGCGGCGGTCGCGCTGCTGCTGCTCAGCCCCGTGTTCCTGGTGATCGCGGCGATGATCAGGCTGGACTCCAAGGGCCCGGCGTTCTTCCTGCAGACCCGTGTGGGCCGCGACGGCCGCGAGTTCACCATGGTGAAGTTCCGCTCGATGGTCACCGACGCGGAGAAGCTGCTGATCGACCTGCGCGAGAAGTCCGAGGGCAACGGGCTGCTGTTCAAGATGAAGCGCGACCCGCGGATCACCCGTGTCGGCGGGTTCCTGCGCCGCTACTCCCTGGACGAGCTGCCGCAGCTGTTCAACGTGCTCACCGGGTCGATGTCCCTGGTGGGGCCGCGGCCGCCGCTGCCGAAGGAGGTCGCCGAGTACGGCGACGACCTGCACCGCCGGCTGCTCGTGAAGCCCGGGCTGACGGGGTTGTGGCAGGTCAGCGGGCGCTCCGACCTGGACCTGGACGAGTCGACGAGGCTGGACCTGCAGTACGTGGAGAACTGGTCGCCGGCGTTCGACGCGATGATCCTCGCGAAGACGGTCAAGGCCGTGGTGGGCGGGCGCGGGGCCTACTGAGGTTCCCTGCCCGATCCGGGTCCCGGTACGCGGAGTTCACCAGCGGGACGGCCGTGACGGTCGACGTGGCGTGTACCCTCCACCACGGTCAGTCGCGTCCGGTGTTCGGTGACGAAGGGGAACAGCGCTCGTGCTCACGGGAACCAACGACGATCCCACCCACGCAGCAGCAGGTGCCCCGGCGCCCGTTCCGGCGGTCGACCCGCTGCGGGTCGAGCTCGTCGACGCGACCGACGGCCGGGTCGTGTACCGCGTGGACGGCCAGGAGCTGTACGTCGAGTCGGGCACGGTCCCGCTGACCGCCTCCGGGGACGCGGAGGTCGCGCTCGGCCTGATCCCCTCGCTGAAGGCGGGCCGCCCCCTCGCGGTCGACCTCGACGTCACCCCCGCGCTCGCTCGGAACCTCGGGCGCCTGCAGGAGGTCTTCGCCACCTGGCTGGACCGGCCGGCCCTGCCCGTGCACGTGGGCACCGCCGAGCCCGGGCGGCAGCGGGCGGCCGGGGTCGGCTGCTTCTTCAGCGGCGGGGTGGACAGCTTCCACAGCGCCCTGCGCCGCCGCGACGAGATCACCCACCTGATCTTCGTGTGGGGTTTCGACATCCTCGTCGACGACGAGGACCTGGGCGCCCAGGCGCTGCAGCACGCGCGGGATGCCGCGGCGGCGCTGGGCAAGGAGCTCGTCGAGGTCACCACCGACCTGCGCCGCTTCCGGCCGCTGCACAAGGGGTGGGAACTCACCCACGGGGCCGCGCTGGCCGCGGTGGCGCAGTCCCTCTCCGGCGTCGTCGGGAAGGTCTACGTCCCCTCGTCCCGCACCTACAAGGACGCCCGGCCGTGGGGTTCGCACCCCCTCACCGACCCCCTGTGGAGCGGTGACGCCGTGGAGCTCGTCCACGACGGCGCGGACTCCACCCGGCTGGAGAAGATCAGTTTCCTCGCCCACGAGGACGTCGCCGCGCAGCACCTGCGGGTGTGCTGGGAGAACCGCGGCGGGCGCTTCAACTGCTCGCAGTGCGAGAAGTGCACGCGCACCATGGTCGCCCTGCGCGCCCAGGGGGTGCTGGACCGGTTCGTCACCTTCAGCGGCGACCTCGACCTCGGCCGGTTGCGCCGCACCCCGCTGCGGGACCGCGCGCAGGAGGCGTTCGTGCGCCAGAGCCTGGCGCACGTCGCGCGGACCGGGACCGACCCCGAGCTCGAGTCCGCGCTGCGCTGGCAGTTGCGGGTCAGCCCCCCGTGGCGGGCGCTGCGCAGGACGGGCCGGCAGTTCCGGAACCGGCTCGTCCGCCGCTGACGGACCGCCCCGGGGGGGGGGCACCCC
>NZ_JBBBEM010000003.1:0-56953 GCF_037154035.1 Kineococcus sp. G2
CTGCGCAGGACGGGCCGGCAGTTCCGGAACCGGCTCGTCCGCCGCTGACGGACCGCCCCGGCGCGAGCCCCTCCCCGGTGCGGGGAGCGGGCTCGCGCCGTCACCAGCGGTCGCCGGTGACCTCCTCGCCGGTCCACCCCAGGACGTTGCCCACCAGGGTGATGTCCTTGCCGTCCGGCAGGATCATCGCCCCGTAGCGGCTGTTGTCCTCGAACGTGTTGCCCCGGATCACCAGGCCGGTGATGTTCGCGTCGCCGCGCACGTTCACCGTGTACGAGCCGCCGCCGAGGCGGTTGCCCTCGACCAGCACGTTCAACAGCTTCCTCGTGCCCAGCTCAGTGCCGACCATGAGCGCCGCGTTCAGCGGGTCGCGGCCGTCGGACGGGTCCAGCACGTTGCCGCGGATGACGACGTTCGAACCCGAGGTGGTCTGCACGGCGTCGCTGTGCAGCCCGTCCTGACGGGTCATGTCGTGGATCCAGCTGTCCTCGATGACGACGTCGTGCCCGAAGCGGGCACCGTCGGCGGAACCGTGCAGGTTCACGCGGCGCAGCGTGTAGCGGCCCCAGCCGATGCCCACGTCGGCCCCGGTGGCGTCGATCTCGCTGTCCTCGATCAGCAGGTTCCGCCTGCCCTCGGCGACCTTCACCGCCACCTGGCGGCCCTTCTTCCGGCACACGACCTCGCTGTTGCGGATCACGACGTCGTCCGCGTCGACGACGACGCACCCCACGATGCGCACCCCGTCCAGCACGGTGCCGTCCCGGGTGATGGTCTGGTCGCCGGTGAGGGTGCGCTGCGTGCCCCGCCCGCGCAGGCCCGTGGTGAGGGGGCCGGGGCGGCCGTCGGTGACCTGCGCGCGCACCGCGCGGGTGGGGCGCTGCACGCTCACCGCGCCGCCGGACGCCGTGCCACCGGACGCCGTGCCGCCGGAGCCGAGGGACCCGGCCGGGTCCACCACGCGCAGCGTCTTCGCGACGCTGCTGCTGGTGGTGCCCCTGACCATCCGCGCGGTGAGGCTGATGCGCCCGGAGAAGGACGACAGGTCCACGTCCGCGGTGGCGGTCCAGTCGCCGTTCGCGGTGGCGGGAGGGGTGGCGGCCACGGTGGTGCTGACGGCCCTGCCCGCCACGACGTAGGTCAGGGTGTCGAACGCCTTCGGCGAGCGCGTGGTCAGGGCCACGGTGGTGGCGGGCACGCGGGCGTTGTTGACGCTGGTCCCCGAGTAGGCGATCCACGGCGCGTTGCTGGCCGCGTGAGCGGGGACGGCGCCGCCGGTGGCCAGCACGAGGGACGTGCCCACGGCGGCCAGGACGGCCTTCCAGGTGCGCTTCGTGCTGGGCACGGGGGGAGCCTCCGCTTTCCGGTGTCTGTCGGGACGAGGTGTCCCTCCAGACATCGGGTCGGCGCGGGTGTCAGCGCCATCCCCTCATCGTGTGAGGCGAACGGGGTCGTTCCCCGGCCGAACGGTCACGGTGCGTGTCCGCGGGGGAGGGGGTGGGCCGCGGCCACCCCCGGACGGGTGCCGTGCCGGGGCGGCCGGGTCAGACCTGCGGCGCCACGGAGGGGTGCTCGGTGCGCACGAGCCTGCCGTAGGGCCCCACGACGACGTCGCTGCGGATCACGCGGGCCGGGGAACCGGCCACGATCGAACCCGGCGGTACGTCCTTGGTGACCACTGCCCCGGCCGCCACGATCGAGCCGTCGCCGATCGTGACTCCAGGCAGCACGATGCTGCCGGCGCCGATGAAGCAGTGCCGGCCGATGCGGGTGTGGGTCTTCTTCGCCCGCGTCATGTCGTGCGCGAGGACGATCGCCTCCAGCGCCACGTAGCTGCGCTCGCCGATGTGGATGCCCTGCGGGTGGGTGCGGTCGAAGCGGGCGGACAGGCTGAACGTGGCCGTGGGGTGGATGTCCATGCCCCACACGCGCACGTTGACCGCCCGCTTGACCCCCACGATCCCCTTGCGCAGCCAGCGCAGCCGGTTGAGCGACCTCGGCATCGGGGGATCTCTCCTCGGGTGGTCGGCCGTCAGGCGGCGGGGGCGGTGCGGGAGGTGGTGTCGCGGTCCCAGGCGACCGGGGCGCCCGCGCTCAGGCGCCGCCGGGCCCGCAGCCGCGTCAGCAGCCCCACCGCGGCGTAGACGGGCAGCGACGGCCACAGCCCCGGCCGCCGGGCCAGCCGGCGCGCCGCGGAGGCCGGGCGCGGTCCGCCCCCGGCGACCGCGGGGGCCGCGGAGGCGACGTGCTCGGCGACGCTGAAGCGGGCGCGGGTCTTGATCGCCACCAGCGCCCCCAGGGTGCGCGGGGGGTGCACCGTGAAGGTGGTGCCGGGCACCGACACCCGCTCGCCCGGGGCGAACAGGGCGCGCACGAAGGTGTCGTCGCCCGTGGCGTCGGGGAAGCGGCCGAAGCGGTCCCGGCCCTCGCGGGACAGGGCGTACAGCCCCGAGCCGATCAGGTCGTCGGTGACGTACGGCAGCGCCGTCCACACCCGGTAGTAGGCGCGCACCGGCCAGGAGGAGCGGGAGACGTCCACCCGCAACCGCGGGGCGGCGGCCAGCGCCGGCCCCTCCCGCAGCACGTCGAGCACGCGCCGCAGGTCGTCGCCGTCCACGGACACGTCGGCGTCCAGGTAGGCGCGCGGGAACGCGGTGCACGCCTCGTCGCCCAGGTCCAGCGCGTTCGCCTTGCCCGGCACGGCGGTCTCGACCACCCGCGCGCCGTGCGCGCGGGCCCGCTCCGCGGTGTCGTCGGTGCAGGCGTTGGCGACCACCACGACCTCCAGGTCGCCCTCACCGGGGCGCAGCGCGCGCAGGCACCGGTCGATGACGGCGCCCTCGTCGTGCGCGGGGACGACCACGCTCCCCCTCAGCGTGTTCACGCAGCGCACCGTAGCAGTCACCCCTCGGCGTCCCGCCCGATCCTGCTCAGGGCTCCACGACGCGCACGGTCTCCCCGGAGCGCTTGGCCGTGTTGCTGTCCGCCACCCGCACCTTCCCGTCCGGGGCCAGCACCGGGCCGTAGCGGGCGCCGCCGCCGAAGACGTTGTCCCGCAGGACGACACCGGAGACGCCCTCGTCGCCGCGGACGTTCACGCTGTAGTTGCCGCCGTCGAGGTAGTTGCCCTCGATCAGCACGTCCGACAGCTCGCCGGAATCGTTCTCGGCGCCCAGCTGCACCGCGGCGTTCAGGACGTCGCCGGTGGAGGTGTCCGTCGGCACCAGGGTGTTCCCCCGCACGACGATGCCGCTGCCGCCGTTGGACTGCAGCGCGTCGCTGTGGGAGTCGCCGACGCGCACCATGTCGTGCACCCAGCTGTCCTCCACCGTCACGTCGCTGCCCAGCCGGGGCCCGTCGACCACGTCGTGCACCTCCACGCGGCGCAGCGTGTAGTCGCTCCAGCCGACCGCGACCAGCGTGCTCCCCAGGCCGTCGATCTCGGAGTCCTCCACGAGCAGGTTCCGGTCCGAGCCCTCGATCACGATCGCGCGCTGCTGCTGCCCGCAGCGGATGCGCACGTTGCGCAGGACCACGTCGTCGGCCTTGATCGACACGCACCCGTCGATGTCGAGGTTCTCGACGACCCGGCCGTCCTCGGTGATCGTGAGCGAGCCGGAGGGCTCCAGCTCCTCGCCGAGCGGGACGCCGGTGTCGTGGGGGCCGGGGAACCCGGTCGGGATGCCCAGGACCCGGGCCTGCTGCTCCAGGCGCTCGCGCTGCGCGGCGAAGCGGTCCGGGCGCTCCTCCTCGCCGCCGGCGCACGCACCGGTGAGCAGGAGCGCGGTGGTCAGGGCGGCGAGCGCGGCGGGGCGTGGCAGCCGGGGCACGGGTACCTCTCGGGGATCGTCCGGCGTGCTCGTCGTCGAGGACACCGCGGCCGGGCGGGGGGCGAGCGGACGTGTCGGCGCCAGCATACGGGCGCGGTCGGGGCCCCCGGGTGCGCGAGCGTCGCGGATGTGATCACCGAGGCGTTTTCTTGCTACCAGTGGTCACTGTGCAATGCTCTGCGTCGTCAGCCGAGGGCCGGACGGGTGTCGCCCGGCCTGACGAACCCCGAGGACGCGCCACCACCCCCCGGTGCGCGCGAGGGACGACGAGGCCGAGGAGAGGTCCATGACCGTCGGATCGCTGATGCGGGTGCTCGTGCACCGCTGGTACCTCACCGTCGTGGTCGTCGCCCTCGTGGCGTGGTTCACGCGCGCCGCCTGGAACCAGGCGGAGCCGCAGTACGAGACCACCGCGACGTTCCTGGTGACCCCCAGCGTGGCCCTGTCCACCCCGCAGGGCGAGACGCCCCCGGGGACCCAGCCGGGCCCGCGCAACCCCTTCTCGCTGTCCGGTGGCGCCAGCACGCTGGCCGCCACCGTGGCCACCGCCCTGAACACCGCCCCCGTGCAGGCGGCCGTGCTCGGCGCCTTCCCCGAGGCGTCCTTCGCCGCCGGGGACGCCACGAGCAACACCGGCAGCCGCACCTACTTCGACGTGGGGGTCACCACCTCCACCCCCGAGGCCGGCCCCGCCGTCATCGACGCCGCCCTGCAGGCGGCGAGCCAGCAGCTGCTGGAGGTGCAGCAGCGCGTGCAGGCACCGCCGGACGGGCTGTTCATCGTGGTCCAGTCCACCCCCACCGACGGCCCGCGCGAGCTGTACCCGGACCGGGCGCGCGCCGCCGGCGCCGTCGCGCTGGGCGGGCTGGCCGCCGGGACCGTCCTGATCGTGCTCGCCGACCTGGCGCTGTCCGCGCTGGGTGCGCGCCGCCGTCGTCGCCGGGTCACCCGCACCGGGACCGCCGAGCCGGTCGAGCCGACCGCACCCGCCGCCGGCGAGGTGCGGCCCGGTGGGGCGGAGCGGGGTGCGAGCGCCACCGGGCTCGACCTGCGCGACGGCGAGCCCGGCCGGCGGGAGGCCCGGGAGCGGGCGGGCAGCTCCGCCCGGTCCTCCTGAGCGCCTCGGCGGCGGCCGCGTCGATCGGGCGCGCGGTCGCCGACCCGCTGCACCGCGTCCCGTCCCGCCCGCGCCCGCTGCGGACCTCCTGGCTGCCCATCGCGGTCGTCGTGTGCGCGTTCACGCTGCCCGGGAACTTCGTGGTGCCCGGGCCGCTGCGCTCCAACGGCGCCCCCGCCCGGCTGTTCTCCCTGGCCTGCCTCGTGCTGGCCGTGCTCACCGTCCTCGCCGCGCACCGCCGCCGCGCCGACCGGCAGGAACCGCGGTGGTCCCTCGTCGGCGCCGTCCTCGTCCTGTCCCTGGCCGAGGCGCTGTGGAGCTACGGCGTGGCCCTGACGAACCCGCTGGACGCCGCGCAGTCCGCCGGTGCGCTGCGCTCCCTCCTGGGCGCCTTCGGCACCAGCGGTGTCGCGATCTACCTGTGGCTCGTGCTGCGCCGCCGCGACGACCGCGACCGGATCCTGGGCTGGATCGTCGGCCTCGCGGCCGTGTCCGCCGTCGTGGCCGCCGCCACCTGGGCGGGCCTGCCCGGCTGGGCCTCGCTCGTGCGCGCCACCGGGCTGGTGGAGAACACCCCCACCCTCGGCAGCGTCAGCCGCCTGGACTTCCTGCGCGCCCGCGGCACCGGCGAGCACCCCATCGAGTACTCCCTGGGCCTGACGGCCGCGCTGCCGATCGCCCTGCACCTGGCCCGCCACGCCGCCACCGTCCGCGCCCGCCGCTGGTCGGGCCTGGCCACGGCCCTGATCCTCGTGGGCGTGCCGCTGGCCGTCTCCCGCACCGCCGTCCTGGGCCTGGCCATCGCCGTCGTCGTCTCCGTCTCGGTGTGGCCGGCCGGGCAGAAGCTCGCCGCCCTGGTCGCCGGGACCGCCGGCGCGGTGCTGATGTTCGTGCTCGTGCCCGAGCTGACGCGCTCGCTGACGGAGATCTTCCTGCGGGCCGAGGAGGACGACAGCATCACCGGCCGGCTCAACGACTACGCGCTGGTCGAGGAGATGTTCCGGGAGAGGCCCTGGCTGGGCATGGGCGCCGGCGTGTACCGGCCCGAGACCGGTGGCGTGTACCTGGACAACACGTTCCTGGGGGCCCTCATCGGTGGCGGCGCCGTCGGCGTCCTCCTCTTCGCGGCGCTGTTCGTCGTCGGTGGCGCCGTCGCGTGGGACCGCAGCGTCCTGGCCGCCGACGCCGCCGAGCGCAGCCTGAACCGCGCCCTGCTGGGAGCCCTGGCGGTCGTGGCGATGGGCGGGGCGACCAGCGACGTGACGTCGTTCCAGCAGCCGACCGTGGTGCTCATGGTGGCGCTGGGCGTGCTGGCCTCCAGGGCCGGCGAGGTGCGCGGCGATCGACGAGACAGGCCCCCCGCCGTCGCGGGGGCGGAAGGAGCGGGGACGTGACGGACCGTTCGGTGGACCAGGAGCGCGAGAGCACCGGTGAGGGCACCGCCGCGCTCGGGGAGACCGTGCCCGCGCTGCGGCGGCGGTTGCTCTCCGACCTGCGCGAGGCGCTGCCCGAGCACCCGTCCTGGACCGCCCTCGACTTCCCCATGCACCTGAACTGCGGCGACTCCGCCCTGCACCTGGGGCTCGAGGCCGCCGCCGCCGAACGCGGCGTGCGGGTGCGCCGGGTCCTGGACCGCAGGTCCTACCGCCCGGAGCTGCTCGACCCCGACTCCCTGCCGGTGTCCATGGCGGGCGGCACGTGGGGCGGGCTGTACCCCACCCACCACGAGCTGCGGCTGCGGTTCCTGCGCGACACCCGGGGCCGCGACGCGGTGCAGCTGCCGCAGTCCATCGAGCACGTCGACGAGGAGCACCGCGAGCAGCTGCGCCGGGCCGTCGGCGAGCACGGCCGCTTCACCTTCCTCGTGCGCGACCGGCGCAGCTACGAGATCGCGGTGCGCGACTACGACTGCGAGGTCCGCCTCGTGCCCGACCTGGCGTTCGCGCTCGGCCCCCTGCCGCGCCGGCCCGCCACCCGCCCCCTGGCCGTGCAGGCGCGCACCGACCGCGAGGCCGGGAGGGTCGAGGGGTTCGAGGAGACCTTCGACTGGATCACCGCACCACCGCGCTCGCGCTCCGCGCTGCTGCTGCGCCTCGCCACCCGGCTGAACGCCCAGCAGCGGCGCAGCGCGGCACCCCCGGTCGCCCTGGCCGCGCGGACGGCGATGCGTGCGCTGGCGCGCGCGAACCTGGACCGGGCGTGCTCGATGCTGTCGGCGGGGGAGCGGGTCGTCACCGACCGCCTGCACGGCCACGTCATCAGCACCCTGCTGGGGATCCCCCACGTCGTCGTCAACGACAGGTTCGGCAAGGTCCGCGCCCTGTACGAGACGTGGACCGCGCCCGACCCCGTCAGCCGGTTCGCCGCCTCCTGGGCGCAGGTCCCCGCAGCGCTCGCCCAGCTCGAGCACCCCGCACCCGGCCCCGTCCCCCCCGGAGGGCCTCGGTGACGTCCTCGCTGCGCGCCCGGGCCGCCTCCGGCGTCCTCTGGAGCGCCGCGCAGATGTGGTTCGTGCGCGCCACCACGACCGGCGCGTTCATCGTCATCAGCCGCCAGCTGACGCCCACCGAGTTCGGCCTGGTCGCCCTGGCCATGTCGGTCATCGCCGTGCTGCAGCTGCTCAGCGACAGCGGCATGGCGACGTACCTGATCCGCGTCCCCGACATCCGCGAGCGCCACCGCAGCACCGCGTTCTGGACGAGCCTGCTGCTCGCCTGCGTCCTCGCCGGTGCGCTGGCGGCGCTCGCCGGGCCCGTGTCCGCCCTGTTCGGCGAACCGGGCCTGGCGCCGGTGCTGCGGTGGCTGAGCCTGGGCCTGGTCCTCACCGGCCTCGGCAGCGTCCCCACCGCGCTGATGCGCCGCGACATGCGGTTCAAGTCCCTCGCGGTGCGCGGAACCGTCGCCACCGTCATCGGTTCCGTCGTGGCCATCACCCTGGCGCTGCTCGGCGCCGGCGTGTGGGCGCTCGTCGCGCAGAACCTCGTGCGCGGCGTCGTCAACGTCGCCATCACCTGGTCGGTGGTGCGCTGGTGGCCGCGGTTCCTCCTCGACCGGGGCGAGGCGCGCACGATGCTGGCCTTCGGCGGCAAGCTCCTCAGCGTCGACCTGCTGGGGCAGGCCCGCGCGCGCGGTGAGGAGTTCGCCATCGCGGCGATCGCTTCCGCCACCACCCTGGGTTTCTGGTCGCTGGCGAACCGCCTCGTGCGGATCATCCGGGAGACCGGCAGCTCCGTGGTGAGCACCGTCGCCACCCCCGCGTTCGCCCAGCTCCAGGGCGACCGCCCGCGCCTGTTCCGCGCCTACGGCACCGCGATGTCCACCGCGGGGCTCGTCATGTTCCCCGCCCTGCTGTTCCTCGCCGTCACCAGCCCCGACCTGGTGCCGCTGCTGCTGGGCGAGCAGTGGGCCGTCACCGCGCAGGTCGCCCAGCTCGTCGCCCTCTCCGGGGTGCTCGGGGTGTTCAGCCAGTTCGACCGGGCCGTCTTCGTGGCCGTCGGCAAGCTGCGCCCCGAGATCGTCATGGTCTCCGTCATCGTCGCCGTCCACCTCGCGGTCGTCGTCGTGCTCCTGCCGCACGGGCTGCTGTGGGTGGCGGTGGGCCAGCTGGTGCGGCAGGTCCTGGTCGTCCCCGTGCGCCAGGTCGTGCTGCACCGCAGCGTGGGGCTGCCCCTGCGCAGCTCCGCCACGGCGTTCCGGGTGCTCGCCGCCGCCGTCGTCATGGCGGTGCTCATCGAGGTCTGCGTCCTCGCGCTGGACGACGCCGACGCGTGGGTCCGGGTGCTCGCGTCCCTCGCCGTGGCCGCCGCGACCTACCCCCTGGCGCTGTGGCTGCTGGCCCGCCCCGTCGTGCGCAGCGCGCTCGCCGACGTGCGCGGCCTGCGCCGCCGTCGTGGCCCCGTCCCGCCCGTCCAGGCGCCGTCCGAGGACGCCGTCGCCGTCGGCGCCGCCCCGGGCGCCGTCCCCGGTGCCGGCCCCGGTGCCGACGTCACCGCGACCCCCGGAGGTGGCACGACCCGTGAGCGCTGAGCCGACCACCGCCCCCGCGCCCGCCCCCCACCCGGGGCGGCCCGTGGACGTGTCCGTCGTCGTGCCCTGCTTCAACGTCGTCGGCGTCGTCGAGGAGCAGCTCGCCGCGCTGGCGGCGCAGGACCACGACGGCGCGTTCGAGGTGGTCCTCGCCGACAACGGCAGCACCGACGGCCTCGCCGACCGCGTGCCCGCCTGGGCCGAGCGGTACGGGCTGGACCTGCGGTGCGTGGACGCCTCCGCGGTGCGCGGCGTCAGCCACGCCCGCAACGCCGGGCTGCGCGCCGCGCGCGGCGAGCTCGTCGCCGTGTGCGACGCCGACGACGTCGTCGTCCCCGGCTGGCTGCGCGCCCTGGTCGAGGCCGCCCGCGACGCCGACCTCGTCGGCGGCACGATGGACGTGGTCACGCCCAACGACGCCGTGCGCCGGCAGTGGCGGCCCGGGCCCACCCCGGGGCGGCTGCAGACCCGCTTCGGGTTCCTGCCGTTCGCGATGGGCTGCAACCTGGCCGTGCGCCGCGACGTGGCGCTGGCGGTGGGCGGCTGGGACGAGTCGTACGTCGCCGGCGGCGACGACGTCGACTTCAGCTGGCGGGTGCAGCTCGCCGGGTACCGGATCGCCCTCGCGGAGGGCGCCGTGGTGCGCTACCGCTACCGCACGGACCTGAGGGGCACCGCGCGGCAGTTCCGCGACTACGCCCGCAACGAGGCGCGCCTGCTCGCGCAGTACCGCGAGCACGGTGCGGCGGCCCCCGAGGGGGTCTTCCGCGAGGACCTGACCTGGCTGCTGCGGCACTGCTACCACGTGCTGCAGGGCCCCGGCCGCCGCGGGCGCTGGGTGTGCCGGGCCGCGCGCCTGTACGGCCGCGAGCAGGGCCGGCGCCGCTACCTGCGCGGGGCCTGAACCGCCTCGCGCACGTCCGCCAGGTACCCCTCCCGGGCGGAAACCAGTGTTTCCGCCCCTGCGAGCAGCGCAGACGAGGCGGAAACACTGGTTTCCGCCCGGGGAGGGGCGACGCGGGCGCGCAGGGCGCGGACCAGCTCCCGCGCGCTGGCGGCGGTGCCGTCGGCGGCGCTGGTGTAGAGCACGGCGCCGTTGCGGCGGGCCTCGGTCAGCGCGTGCGGGGGGCGCACCGCGGTGGCGGTAGCGCCCAGCACCGCCCACGGCGAGCGCCCCGCCAGCGCGCGCAGCACCGCACCGGGCACGGGGGCTCCCAGGACGTCGCGCGCGCGGCCCAGCGCCATCGCCACGGCCAGCCCGGTGCCCGCCCGCGCGCAGCGCTCCACCAGCACGTCCCAGTCGCGCACCGCCGCCGCGCCCAGGCGCAGGTCGTAGGACCACAGCAGCCGCCAGGCGCCGCTGAGGCAGGCGTGCAGCGCCAGGTGGTGCAGCTGGTCGTCGGCGTCGAGCACCGGTGCCGGTGTCCCCAGCAGGCCGGCGGGCCGGGTGCGCCCCAGCAGCCCGGGCACGTCGACGCGGAAGCGGGCCCGGCGCCCGGGCCGGTTGACCAGGTGCCAGTGCAGGTCCAGGAACGTGCCGTGCGGCAGCGCCACGGCGATCTCCCCGGCGCGGGCGGCGCGCACACCCGCCCAGTCGGGGTCCATGGCGCGGGCCCCGCGGGCCTCCAGGGCGCGCAGCGCGTCGCCGAACGCGGCCGGGTGCACGAGCACGTCGAGGTCGTGGAACTCGCGCGGTGCGCCGCCGTGCAGGGTGGCGGCGACGGCGGGGCCCTTCAGGACCGCCCACGGCAGCCCGTCCAGGGCGTCGGCGACCACGCGCAGGTCCAGCTGCACGGTCAGCTGCCGGGCGCCCTGCACGAGCGCGGCGCGGCGGGTGGCGGCGCGCAGCGCGCGCTGCGCCGGGTCCGGTGCACCGGCCAGCAGGTGGTCCAGGGATGGGCCGACGCGGTGGTGCCGGGCCACGAGGGTGAGAGCGTCCGCGTCGACGCCCGACGGGTCCGCGGCCCCGCCGGCCAGCACCGCACGCGCGAAGGCTCCCGCCGCGCGCGCTGCGCGGCGGGAGCCCACGGGGACAACCGCGTCCGGGGCGTTCGGGGCCGGGACGCTCAGAGGGTGCCGGCGGAGCAGTCGCAGGAGACGGTGTAGAGCGGCTTGCCGGCGAGGAAGTCGCCGTCGCTGGTGACGCCGAAGTCCTTCGGGGTCTCCAGGGTCAGGTCCGCGAGGGACCCGAGGGTCGTCAGGGCGGGTGCTTCGTACGGTCGGGCCACGTCGTCCTCCTGGTACCGGGGTCGGGTCGGTGCGGGTCGTCGCCGGGGGCTCGCGCCCGTCAGGAGACGGTGTAGAGGTCCTGGCCGTCGGCGCACAGGAAGTCGCCGTCGCTCTTGAACCCGAAGTCCTTGTCGCGCAGCGTCAGCTCGGCGAGGGAGCCGAGGGTGGTCAAGCGCGGGGCGACGTAGTGCTCGGCCATCGGGGGTCCTCCTGAGCGTGCCGACGAGAAGTGAACAACTGTCAGTGAGTGCGAGGCTACTGCAAGTCCCCCCCCGGTGGCGGTTGCTTCCGCGACCGGTGCACCACGCGGCGTAGGGGCGGTGGTGCGTCCGGACCAGGGGGCTGGTTCGCTTCCCCCGTGCACCGGGACCCGGACGCCCCCGCCACCGCGGACCCCGCCACCGCGGCCGCGGCGCCCACCGCCTACGGCCTGGCCCTGCCCGACCTCGCCGGCGCCGCGCACCTGCTGCGGCCCGCCCGCGGCGGGGAGACCACCTGGCGGGTGCACCGCCGCGTCGCGGGCCCCGGCGAGCAGGACGGCGCACCGCCCACCGGGGGCCCGCCCCCCGACGGGCACGACGAGGCCGCCGGCCACACCGCCCACCTCGACGCCGAGCGCGCCCGCCTCGGCGTGCCCGGCGGCGGGAGCGTCCTCGTCGACCGCGCGAGCCGCACCACGACGTTCACCACCCCGCACCCGCTGAGCGACGCCGAGGTCGTCCACCCCCACCTGGCCTCCACCGCCGTCACCGTCGCCCACTGGCGGGGGCGCCTGGCCCTGCACGCCGCCGCGGTCGTGGCCGGGGGGCGGGCGTGGGCGCTGCTGGGGGAGCGCGGCGCCGGCAAGAGCACCGCCCTCTACTCGCTGGTGCGCGCCGGCCTGGTGCCCGTCACCGACGACGTCCTCGTCCTCGACGGCGCCCGGGTGCTGCCCGGCCCGCGCTGCGTGGACCTGCGCCTGCCCTCCGCCGAGCACTTCGGCGCCGGCGACGACCTCGGCGTCGTGGGCCGCCGGCGCCGCTGGCGGGTCGCGCTGGAGCAGGACGCCGGCGACCTGCCGGACGACGTCGAGCTCGGCGGGTTCGTGCACCTGGCGTGGGGGCAGAGCACCGCCGTGGACACCGTGCCCGCCCAGCACCGCCTGCCCGCCCTGCTCGACGCGCTCGCGCTGCGGCTGCCGCCGGCCGACCAGGTCGGGCTGCTGCGGCTGCTGGCGCTGCCGACGGTGCGGCTGACGCGGCCGCGCCGCCTGGAGGACGCCGAGCGCGTCGCCGACGCGCTCGCCGCCCACCTGACCCGGCTCAGCGCGTCGGCGCCCCCTCCTCGGCCAACCACGCCTGCTGCAGCAGGGTGAGCGAGTGCAGGTCCGGCAGCGGTGAGAGCCACTCGGCGCGCAGCGCGTCCGGGTCGACCAGGCCGGTGTCCACGCCGCCGCCGCGCCAGCGCCGCGCGAACCGCGCCCCCGGCCCCGCCCAGAACGCCCCGTCGAAACCCGCCTTGGTCTCGCGGGCGAACAGCTGCGCGGGCAGCAGGTCGCCGAAGTGCCGGGCCAGCTCCGGCCCGCGCCCGCGCGGTCCCGCCCACCCCCACGTCGCCGCGGCCGCCGTCAGCACCGGCGCCGCGGAGAACGGCGAGACCACGCGCACGTCGTGGGCCGTCGCCATCCGCTCCTTCGCCCGCGCGGCGACCTGCAGGATCCGCCCCGGCCACACCCAGGTGCGCGCCGAGGCGTCCCAGCGCAGCGGCTCGGACGCCCGGTCCCGGGCCAGCTCCGCGCGCAGGCGGCGCTCGGCGTCGGGGCGCAGCCAGCCGAACGCCACCGGCAGGTGCCGGCGGGTGCGCAGCGCCCGCACCCGCCCGGGGGCGGCCGCGGTGAACAGCAGCGACGGCACCCGCCGCGCGCGCAGCGGAGCGCGCCGGGCGGCCACCCGCACCACGGGGTAGCGGCGCACCGGCGCGAACAGCTCGTCGCCGCCGATGCCGGTGAGCACCGAGCCGCCGCGCGCGGCGGCCAGCACCGGCTCGTGCAGGTGCCCGTTGAAGGGCGGCAGCACGCCGTCGCGCAGCAGCACCGCCCGGGCCACCGGCCCCAGCACGTCCATCTCGTCCGACCACTGCGGCCGCTGCCACTCGCGCAGGCCCAGGGCGCCGACGACGAGCTCCTGCCAGGAGGTCTCGTCCGCGTCCGGCACGGCGGGGAAGCGGTGCGTGAACGGCACCGGGTCCGCCAGGCCCGCGCGGCGGGCCAGCGAGGTCGCCACGGCCAGCACCACGGAGGAGTCGCGGCCGCCGGAGAAGCTCACCAGGCACGGCGGGCGCCGCAGCGCCGGCAGCACCGCCGCCTCGAACGCCGCCCGCAGCGGCGAGCGCGTCCCGTCCCCGGCCGGCGGGGGCGTGCGCGGCAGCGGGGCGACGCCGAGCTGGCGGCCGTAGGGCATGCCCCACGCGGTCTCCAGCGGCGTCAGCCGGTCCACCGGTGCCGCGCTCGGCCTCACCGCCCGGCGGGTGCGGTCGCCGGCACCCGCGTCAGCTCCCGGTAGCGCTCGCTCTCGTCGGCGTCGTGCCCGTCCAGCCAGGCGTGGGCGGCGAAGCCGTCGGCGACCGAGGCCGCCACCACCACCTCGCGCGGCTCGCCGTGCGCGAGCAGCCACGCCTGCACCACCAGGCACCGCTGCAGGCAGGTGGCGCCGCGGCGCCGCAGCACCGCCTCCACCGCCGCCAGCGCCGGTGCGGGCAGGTCCGGCGGGGGAGCCACCCGGGTGCGCAGGCCGTCGCGGGGCAGGTCCGTCCGCACCCGGTGCAGCGACCGCTGCGCCCACCAGGCGGCGCGCAGCCCGCCCGCGGTGAGCAGGCGCGCGCGGCGGGCGGTGCGCCGCCGCGCACGCAGCACCCGCACGCGCAGCGGCGCCCCGGCCCGCGCGGGGCTGCCGGCGCTCACGTCAGCCCGCCCGCAGCAGCGGGGCGCAGGAGGTCAGGAAGGCGTCCAGGTCCGCCTCGGCGCGCTCGCGGGGCACCTCGAAACCGGTGGTGAGCCGCTCCAGCAGGTCCGCGCGGGTCGTGCCCTCCACCAGCAGCGGCCACAGCGCCACCCCGGCGCCGGAGACGGCGTGGTACGTGGAGGTGGTGGTGTCCAGGACGACGATCTGGTCGTCCACCTCGTTCCAGGCGAGCTCATCGGCCCGGACGGCGACGCGGTCCACGGTTCCTCCTCGGGGTACGGTGGGCACCCAGCGTAGGGCCGTGCTCACGCTCGCACCCGGGGGAGCGCCAGTCGTAAGATGGATGTATGACGGCGCAGATGTGGTCCTTCCGGCTCCCCGCCGAGGAGGCCGAGCAGACCACGGCCGACGCGGAGTACCTCGGGCTCGACCGGACCGAGACGGTGCGCCGGGCGCTGCGGCTGCTGCACCGCGAGGTGGAGGCCCAGCGGGCCGCCCAGGAGATCAGCGACTTCTACGGCGGGGACGAGGCTCCCCTGCCGGACGGCCTGCGCCGGTGAACCAGGCGTTCCGCGGAGAGGTCTGGGACGTCGCCTTCGACGAGGCCGGCGACCACCCCGCCGTCGTCGTCAGCAACCACGTCCTGCACGAGCGCCTGGGGCACCTGGCCGTCCTGCTGACGACGGGGACGGCGGGCCCCCGTGCCACGCACGTGCCGCTCGACGCGGACGCCGGGCTGACGGGGCACGACGTGTCGTTCGTCAACGTCACCGACATCCACAGCGTCCGCAAGCGTCAGCTCCTGCGCCTGCGCGGTCGGCTGTCCCCGCAGGAGGTGCGCACGGTCGAGTCCCGCCTGGGGCTGTACCTGTCGCTGGGCTGAACTCTCGCCCACCACCGGTGGTGAGCGGGGGCTCACCCCTCCCGGTACGCCTGCGCCTGCAGCGCGTACAGCTCCGCGTACAGCCCGCCGCGCGCCACCAGCTCCGCGTGGGTGCCGACGTCGTCGACGCCGCCCTCGCGCAGCACGACGATGCGGTCCGCCTCGCGCACGCTGGAGAAGCGGTGCGAGATCAGCAGCACCGTGCGCCCGGCCGCCAGCTCGCGCACCTGCGCGAACAGCTCCGCCTCGGCGCGCGCGTCCAGCGCCGCCGTCGGCTCGTCCAGCACCACCAGGTCGGCGCCGCGGTAGAACGCCCGCGCCAGCGCCACCCGCTGCCACTGCCCCAGCGACAGGTCCACCCCGCCGGCCAGCTCCGTGCTCAGCGGCGTGGCGTACCCCTGCGGCAGCCGGCGCAGCAGGGCGTCGGCGCCGGCCTGCCGCGCCGCCGCCGGCACCGCCTCCGACTCGTCCGGGCGGCCGGTGCGGCCCACGGCGATGTTGTCGTGCCCGCTCATGCGCCACTGCACGAAGTCCTGGAAGACGACGGCCACCTGCTCGCGCACCGCCGCGGCGCCCGGGCCGGTGACCACCTCGCCGTTCCAGCGCACGACGCCCGCGCTGGGGGAGTGCAGCCCGGCGACGATCTTCGCCAGCGTCGTCTTGCCCGAGCCGTTCTCCCCGACCAGCGCCACGACCTCCCCGCGCCGCACCTCCAGCGAGACGTCCCGCACCGCCGGGTGCGCCGCGCGCGGGTAGCTGAAGGAGACGCCCTCCAGGCGCAGGTGCTCGAACGTCCCGGCCGCCCGCACCGGGCCGGTCGCGGCGGCCGGGCCGCCCAGGGCCAGGAAGGCGCGCAGGTCGTCCAGGAACAGCCCCGACTCCAGCACGCTGCCCACCCCGGAGGTCAGCGCCTGCAGCCGCGAGGCCAGCAGCGGCGCCGCGGCCCCGGCGGCACCGGCGTCGGCCAGGGAGAGCCGGCCGCGGCCCACCAGCCACAGCAGCAGCACGGCGGTGACGACGAGGCTCACCCCCGTCAGGGCCTGCGCCGCCACCGCCAGCCGCACCCGCCGCGCCACCTGCCGGCGCAGGTCGCGCTCGTACGCACCGGCCAGCGCCTCGTAGCGCCCGCGCAGCGCACCGGCCAGCCCGTAGGCGCGCACCTCCTTCGCCTCGCGCCGGCCGGTGAGCGTCTCGCGCAGGTAGGCGCGGTGCCGGTACGCGGGCGTCTGCGCCACGGCGAAGTCGAACTCCAGGCGCCCACCGCGCCGCGACAGCAGGAACAGCGGCACCCCGGCCAGCAGCAGCACCGGCAGCAGCACCGGCTCGATGGACCACAGCGCCGCGAACAGCCCGACGCTGCCGACCAGGCCGCCGAGGATGCCGACCAGGCCCTGCGCCACCCCCACGGGCCGCGACACCGCGTTCGTCGTCACCCGCTGCAGCCGGTCGTAGAAGGCGGGGTCGTCGAAGCGCTCCAGCTCCACGCTCGAGGTGACGTCCAGCACCCGCCCCCACACGGCGCGCTGCACCGCCTCCGACAGCAGGCGCAGCCGCTGCCCGCGCACCGCCCCGGAGAACCCGGCGACCAGGCTGACGGCCGCCAGCGCCAGCAGCGGCCCGGTCAGGTCCGCCACAGCCGCGGCACCGGTGCCGGCGCCGCCCAGGGCGCGGGCCAGGGCCTCGCGCCCGACGAGGACCTGCACGCCCAGCAGCGCCGAGGCCAGCAGCTGCACGCCGAACACCAGCAGCAGGTCGCGGCGGCGCGCGTGCCAGCACAGCCGCAGCGCCTCCGCCACCAGCGCGGGCAGCGCCCGCACCTCGCGCCGGCGCTCGCGGCCCTCCTGCGCCAGGGCGACGTCGTCGACCCGGCCCGGCGGTGGCGCGGGCTGCTCGGGCTGCGCGGGCTGCTCGTGCTCGGGCTGCTCGTGCGCCGGCGGCTGCCGGTGGGGCCCGCGCGCAGCCCGGTGCCGGCCCGGCCCGGTCCCGGGGCCGCTCAGCGGTACTTCACCGCCGCGGCCGCCCGCCCGTAGCGCATGTAGAAGGCGCCCACGACGTACGCGGCCCGGCTGCGCGGGCCGTTCAGCTCCCGGGCGCGCACCGCGCGGGCCAGCGCACCGACCGGCGGCGCGAACGCCCGCACCGACAGCGCCCCGGGAGGCTGCTCGCCGTCGCGCACGCGCCGCTGCCGGCCCTCCTGCACGCGGCACAGCTTCTTCCACGCCTCGGCGTAGGACTCGCGCGCGGGGTGGCGGACCACGGCGTCGGGCACGTACGTCAGCGGGTACCCGGCGGCCACGGCGCGGGCGCACCACTGGGCGTCCCCGCCGGAGAGCAGGCGGTCGTCGAAGGGCCCCACCGCGTCGAACACCTCGCGCGGCACCACGAGGTTCGCGGTGACGGCGAAACCCCGCGGCACGGTGCGGTCCTGCCGGAACGCGTTGACCACCTCGAACGCCTCCACCGGGTGCGGGCGGCGGGGGTCGCGCGGGTACACCCGCACCCGGCCGGCGACGACGCGCGCCCCGGCGTCCAGGGCCCGCACGGCCGCCGACACCCACGAGGGGTCCGGCAGGGTGTCGGAGTCGGTGAACGCCAGCACGTCCCCGCTCGCGCGCGCGACGGCGGCGTTGCGGGCCGCGTAGGAACCCGGACGCGGCTCGCTGAGGAACTCGACGCGCGGGTCCAGGTCGGCGAGGTCGGTGCGCGGGTGCCGCGAGCCGTTGTCCGCGACGATGATCCGCAGCTTGTCCGCCGGGTGGTCCTGCGCCAGCAGGGCGCGCACGCAGGCCTCCAGGCGCGGGTCGTCCTTGACGGGGACGACGACGTCGACGGCGGGGGCGCTGGTCGGCTCAGGGGCCGGCTCGGGGATCGGCGCGGCGCTCGGCATGGGGCGGGCGTCCCTCCGGGGGCGGGGTGGTCGGGGCGCATCGTCGCACACCCGTCGTTGCACCCCGGCGACCCGGCGTAGCAGGATGCCGCCACGTGACCGCCCTGAGGGAGACCGCCGAGCGGGAGGCCGCGACGCCCGCCGCACCCCCCACCGCGACCGTCGTCGTGCCCGTGCACGACGGCGTCGACGACCTGCGCCGGTGCCTGGCGGCGCTGCGGGCGCAGGACTACCCGGCCGGGCGGTTCCGCGTCCTCGTCGTGGACAACGCCTCCCGCGAGGACGTCTCCACCGCCCTGCCGGACGACGAGCGGTTCGTGCTGCTGTCCGAGCCGGTGCCCGGTTCCTACCGGGCGCGCAACCGCGCGCTGGAGGTCGCCGACGGCGAGGTGCTGGCGTTCACCGACGCGGACTGCACCCCCGAACCGGACTGGCTGCGCCGCGGCGTGGAGGCGCTGCGGCGCACCGGGGAGCACCTGGCGATGGTCGGCGGCGCCGTGGAGCTGACGTTCCCCGCCGGTCGCCCGCGCACCGCGTGGGAGCTGTACGAGGCGGCGCACGCCTTCCCGCAGAGCGAGTACCTGGCCAAGCAGCGCTTCGCGGTCACCGCGAACCTGTTCACCTGGCGCTCGGCGGTGGCGGAGATCGGCCCGTTCGACGCCTCGCTGGCCTCGCGCGGGGACGCGGAGTGGGGGCAGCGCCTGGCCTCGCGCGGCGGCGCGCAGGGGTACGCCCCCGACGCCGTCGTGCACCACCCGGCCCGCTCCACGTGGTCGCAGATGTGCGCGAAGACGCTGCGGGTGGCGCGCGGGCGCCGCGACGTGGACCTCGCGCGCGGGCGGGGCCGGCGGCACTTCGCCGGTGTCGCCGCCTCGCACGCGCGGCTGGCCCTGGCGGCCCTGGCGCACCCGCCGGTGCGCCCCGGCGTGCTGAACACGCCCGCGGACCGGGCCCGCTACCTCGCCGCGCACACGACCGCCCGTGCGCTGTTCGTCGCCGTCTACGCGCCCTGCGCGCTGCGCAGCGGGTCGGTGACGCCCGGTACCCGCACCCCTACACTCCCCGCATGACCGACCCCCGGCCCGACCTGGACCTCATCCACGGACTGGCGGACCGCTGGTGGAACGCCGTGCGGACGGCCGTCGGCGGACCGCGGGCCGCCCTGCTCGACTTCCCCGGGTACCGCAACGTCGGTGACTCGCTGATCTGGGCGGGGACGCGGCGCCTCCTGCCGCGCGCCGGCGTGGAGGTCACCTACGTCTGCGAGAAGCACGGGCTGCGCGGCTCGGCCCTGCGCCGGTGCAACGGCGACGCCCCCATCATGCTGAGCGGAGGGGGGAACTTCGGCGACGTCTGGCCCGACTTCCAGAGGTTCCGGGAGGAGGTGGCCGCGCAGTTCCCGCGGCAGCGGATCGTCCAGCTGCCGCAGTCGTTGTGGTACGACCACCCCGAGCGCGCCGTCCCCGGTGCGCTGGCCGCCCACCCGGACCTCGAACTGATGGTGCGCGACCGCCGCAGCCGGGAACTGGCCTCCTCGATGTTCCCCGCGGCCCGGGTGTCCCTCGTCCCCGACGCGGCGTTCGGCCTGGGGCCCCTGCGGCGCACCGCCCCGGTCGACACCGACATCCTCTGCCTGGTGCGCGCCGACCGGGAGAGCCGCGGGTACGCGGACGAGTTCCGGCGCGCGGGCCTGCCCGTGACCGACTGGGGGACCCACCGGTTCTCGCGCCGCGCGTGGAAGGCCAAGCGCCGCGGCGTCGGGGCGGTGCGCCGCGCCGAGTCGGGGGCGACCGCCCCGCTCACGCAACCCGTCCTGAGGTCCCTGTACTCCTCGATGGCGCGCCAGAACCTCGACGCGGGGGTCCGCACGTTCAGCGCTGCGCGGGTGGTCGTCACCGACCGCCTGCACGGGCACGTCCTGTGCCTGCTGCTCGGCATCCCGCACGTCGTGCTCGACAACTCCTACGGGAAGATCCGCGACTTCCGCGAGGCGTGGACCTCCGGCAGCGAGCTCACCCGCACCGCCGCCACCGCCGACGAGGCCGTGGACCTGGCGCGCGAACTGCTCGGCTCGCCCCTGGCGGCCGCGCCGTGAGCACGCCCGGACCCGGAGCGGCCGGGGTCGCGACCACCACGCCCGGGGGCACCCCGGTGCAGGTGGCGGTCGCCTCCGCGCACACCGCGGGCTGGCCGCAGCGGCACGCCGCCGGCCTGGTCCCCGACCGCTTCCCCTACGGCCTGGACCGCCTGGCCGAGCACGGCCTCGCTCCGGAGCTGCTCGGCGTGGGCCCCGCGAACCCCGTGGAGCGCGTCAGCGGCAGGCTGCTGGACGGGATGCGCTTCGGCGGCCGCTCCTGGGCCGGCGCCTGCCCGCTGCTGACCTGGGAGGAGCGCATCGGGGTTCCCGCCCTCGCCTCCGCCGGCCGCCGGCGCCCCGTGGTCTCCGGCGTCGTCTGGTGCACCGACGACGGCCCGCGCGCCGCGCGCGCCCTCGCCCGCCGGTTCCTGCCGCGCGCCGCCGGCCTGTTCGTGCTCTCGCGCGCGCAACTGCCCGTGCTGGGCTCCTGGGGGCTGGACGGACCGCACGTGCGGTACGTGCCGCAGGGCGTGGACACGGGGTTCTGGGCCCCGCGCACCGCCGACCCCCTCCCGGGGGCCGTGGTCTCCGTCGGCAACGACCGCCACCGCGACTACGCCACCCTCGCCGCGGCGTGGGCCCCGGTGCGCGCCGCCCACCCGGGCGCCACCCTCACCGTCGCCACCCACCGGCCCGTGGATGCCGGGGAGGGCTCCCGCACCGTCCAGCTCGACCACGTCGCGCTGCGCGACGAGCTGTACGCCACCGCCTCGGTCGCGGTGGTCCCGCTGGTGCCGAACCTGCACTGCTCCGGGCTGACCGCCACCCTGGAGGCGATGGCGGTCGGCCTGCCCGTGGTGACCACCCGCACGCCCGGCATGGACGACTACGTCGCCGACGGCGAGACCGGGCTGCTGGTGCCGCCGGGCGACGCCGCGGCGCTGGCCGCGGCCGTGCGCGGGCTGCTGGAGGACCCGCAGCGCGCGGCGGAGATGGGCCGTCGCGGCAGCGCGCGGGTCCGGGAGCGGTTCTCCACCGCCCGGATGGCCGCGGACCTGGCCGGCCTGCTGCGGGAGGTCGCGTGAACCCCGGACCCGGCACCGGGCGCCGGCCGCTGGTGGCCGTGGTCTCCAGCACGGCGTTCGAGGGCCACCGGCTGTACGAGCAGCGCCTGGCCGCCGAGCTCGCCCGCGAGAACGACGTGCTGTTCGTGCAGCCGCCCACCGCCGTGTGGACGAAGCGCGACGGGCTGCGCCTGGGGCGCGGGCCGGTGCCCGCCCCCGCCGGCACGCGCGTCGTCACCCCGTGGGTGCCGCCGGCCAGCCGCCGCCGCGGCCTGCACCACCTCAACGGCCCGGCCATCGCGCTGACCCTGCTGGCGGCGTGCCTGCGGGACGGGCGCCGCCCCCGCGCGGTGGTCTCGGCGCAGCACGTCACCCGCCCGCTCGCGCGCGTCGCCCGTGCGCTGGGCGCGCGCACCGCGTTCCTCGTCAAGGACGACTACGTCGCCGGCGCGGAGCTCGTGGGCGTCCCCGCCGGGCGGCTGCGCGCCGGGCGCGGGCGCAGCATCGACCTGGCCGACGAGGTGGTCGTGGTCTCCCCGCGCTTGCAGCGGCTGGCCGCCGAGCGCGGCCGCACCGCGCACCTGGTGCCCGCCGGCGCCCCGGAGCCCGTCGCGGCCCCGGCCCCGGCGCAGGCGCCGGAACTGCCCGCAGGCCCGTTCGCGGTGTTCCTGGGCATGGTCTCGGACCGCATCGACCTCGACTGGCTGGAGGAGCTGGTCGCCGCCGGCACCGAGCTGGTCGTCGTCGGCCCTCGCCAGCCCACGTTCACCCAGGACGCCACCTGGCAGCGCCTGGTGGCGCACGAGCGGGTGCACTGGCTCGGCCCGCGCGACGCCGCGCAGGTCGCCGCGGTGCTGGCCCGCGCCGCGGTCGGCGTCATGCCGTACACCCTCTCGGAGTTCAACCGGGCCAGCTTCCCGCTGAAGGTCCTGGAGTACCTGGCGGCGGGCCTGCCGGTCGTCTCCAGCCGGCTGGACGCCGTGGAGTGGCTCGGTGCGCCGGGCGTGCGGATCGCCGACGACGCGGCGGGTTTCGCCCGCGCCGTCGCCGAGCTCGCCGGGGACCCGGCGGCCGGTGCGGACGAGCGCCGCGCGTTCGCCGCCCGGCACACCTGGCGCGAGCGGGGGCGCCGCTGGCGTCAGCTGCTGGGCCTGCTGCCGGCACCCGGGCCCGCGTCCGGCGAGGAGGACCCGCGCCCGGCGCCCGAGGCGGCCCCGGCCCGCTGACGGCGGTGCGGCAGCGGCCGGCGGCGGGCGGTGCCCGCGGCCGCGCTCCTCAGGGGAGGCGGAACACCTGGGAAGGAGCTCAGGTCGCGGCCGAGGCCCGCAACCCGGCGGTGAACCGCTGGACCTCCTCGAACACCGGCAGCGCCCCCGCCTCGCGCGCCCGCGCCAGCGTCGGGGCCTGCTCGTCCTTGCCGGACAGCGTGAACTCCAGCTCCCGCCCGTCGCGCCCGGTGCGCGGCCAGTCGATGGCCAGGTCCGCGTCCAGCGGGTGCACGCCGTGCTCGCGCTCGGGGGCGTACCCGGCCGAGCACAGGTAGACGACGGTGGAACCGTCGGCCAGGGAGAGGAACGCGTGCCCCAGCCCCTCCGACAGGTACACGGCGCGGCGGTCCACGTCGTCGAGGAGCACGGAGTCCCAGCGGCCGAACGTCGGCGAGCCCACCCGCAGGTCCACCACCACGTCCAGGACGGCGCCCGCGGCGCAGAACACGTACTTCGCCTGCCCCGGCGGCACGTCGGCGTAGTGCACCCCGCGCAGCACGCCGGCCGCCGAGACCGAGCAGTTCGCCTGCGCCAGCGCCAGGCCGTGCCCGGCGGTGCCGGTGAAGTCCGGCTCCCTGAACCACTCCAGGAACGTGCCGCGGTCGTCGCCGAACTGCCGGGGGGTGAACTCCCAGGCTCCGGGCACGCTCAACTCGCGCGTCTGCACGGTGCTGTTCCTCTCCGCCGGCGGTGGCCCCGGTCGGGGCCCTGCGGGCGCGACCCTACCGAGCGAACCCGCCGGCGGTGCAGGCTGTCGGTGAGGAACCGGTCACCGTAGGCTGCGGCGCGTCGTGCCGGAGGAGGACGAGGGGGACGTGTGCGCTGGGTCGTGACCGGGGCCGCCGGGATGCTGGGGACGGACGTCGTGGCGGCGCTGCGCGAGCGCGGGGAGGACGTCACGCCCCTCGGGCGCGCGGACCTCGACGTCACCGACCTCGCCGCCTGCCGGCGCGCGGCGACCGGTGCGGACGTCGTCGTGAACTGCGCCGCGCACACCGCGGTGGACGCCGCCGAGACCGAGGAGGCCGCCGCGTTCGCCGTGAACGCCGTCGGTGCCCGCAACCTCGCGCTCGCCGCCGCGGCCGCCGGGGCGCGACTGGTGCACGTGTCCACCGACTACGTGTTCGACGGCGAGGCCACCGAGCCCTACGCGCCGCAGGCCCCGCAGGCGCCGCGCGGGGCCTACGGGCGCACCAAGGCCGCGGGGGAGTGGGCGGTCGCGGCCAGCGGCGCCGACGCGCTCGTGCTGCGCACCGCCTGGCTGTACGGCGAGCACGGTGCGTGCTTCCCGAAGACGATGGCCCGCGTCGGCGCCGAGCGCGGAGCGCTGTCCGTCGTCGACGACCAGGTCGGCCAGCCCACCTGGACGCGGGACGTGGCGCGCCTCGCGCTGGACCTCGTGGCCGCCGGCGCCCCGGCGGGCACCTACCACGCGGTCTCCGCGGGCCGCTGCTCCTGGTTCGAGTTCGCCGCCGCGGTGCTGGCCTCGGCCGGGCTGGAGCGGGTGTCGCTGGAACCCGTCACCAGCGCGGAGTTCGTGCGTCCCGCGCCGCGGCCGGCGTTCTCCGTGCTGGACACCTCGAACCTGGCGCCGGTGGGCGTGGAACCCGTGGGCGACTGGCGCGAGCGCTGGGAGGTGGCGGCCGCCGCCGTCCTGGGCTGACGGCTGCGCTCAGCGGACCCCGCGCGCGAGCAGTTCCAGCAGGTAGGCCCCGTAGCCGCTCTTGGCCAGGCGCTGCCCGCGCTCGCGCAGGGCGTCGTCGTCCAGCCAGCCGTTGCGCCAGGCGATCTCCTCCGGGCAGCCGATCTTCAGGCCCTGCCGCGCTTCCAGGGTGCTGACGTAGTTGCCGGCGGCGAGCATCTGGTCGAACGTGCCGGTGTCCAGCCACGCCGTGCCGCGCGGCAGCACCTCCACCCGCAGCGCGCCGCGTTCCAGGTAGGTGCGGTTCACGTCGGTGATCTCGAGTTCCCCGCGGGCGGAGGGGCGCAGCGCCTTGGCGATGCCCACGACGTCGTTGTCGTAGAAGTACAGGCCGGGCACGGCGTAGTTGCTGGCCGGGTTCGCGGGCTTCTCCTCCAGCGACAGGGCGTTGCCCCGCTCGTCGAAGGAGACCACGCCGTAGGCGCCGGGGTCGCCGACCCAGTACGCGAAGACGGCCCCGCCGCTCAGCCCGTCGAAGCGGCGCAGCTGGGTGCCCAGGCCGGGGCCGTAGAAGATGTTGTCCCCCAGCACCAGGGCGACGGACTCGCCGCCGATGAACTCCTCGCCGATGACGAACGCCTGCGCCAGGCCGTCGGGGGAGGGCTGCACCGCCCAGCTGATCGAGATGCCGAACTGCGAGCCGTCGCCGAGCAGGCGGCGGAAACCGTCGGCGTCGTGCGGGGTGGTGATGACCAGGACGTCGCGGATGCCGGCCAGCATGAGCGTGGACAGCGGGTAGTAGACCATCGGCTTGTCGTAGACGGGCACGAGCTGCTTGCTGATCCCCTGGGTGATGGGGTGCAGCCGGGTGCCGGATCCGCCGGCGAGGATGATTCCGCGCATGGCACCGTAGTATGACGCTCATGAGACTCCTGGTCACCGGCGGTGCAGGTTTCATCGGGAGCCACTACGTGCGCTCTGCCCTGACCGGGGTGCACGGCGCGCAGGACGTGGAGTCCCTGGTGGTGCTGGACAAGCTCACCTACGCGGGCAACCTCGCGAACCTCGACCCGGTGGCGGACGACCGTCGCCTGGAGGTCGTCGAGGGCGACATCACCGACGCCGCCACCGTGGACGCGCTCATCGCCCGCGCCGACGCCGTGGTGCACTTCGCCGCCGAGAGCCACGTGGACCGCTCCATCACGGGTGCGGCGGGTTTCGTGCACACCAACGTGGTGGGCACCCAGACGCTGCTGGACGCGGCGCTGCGCCACGGCGTGGAGAAGTTCGTGCACGTGTCCACCGACGAGGTCTACGGCAGCATCGAGTCCGGTTCCTGGTCCGAGGACCACGCGCTGGAGCCGAACAGCCCGTACTCGGCCTCGAAGGCGTCCAGCGACCTGCTGGCGCGCGCCTACCACCGCACGCACGGCGTTCCCGCGGTGGTCACCCGCTGCTCGAACAACTACGGGCCGTACCAGTTCCCGGAGAAGGTGATCCCGCTGTTCATCACCTCGCTGATGCGCGGCGGCACGGTGCCGCTGTACGGCGACGGGCTGAACGTGCGCGACTGGCTGCACGTGGACGACCACTGCCGCGGCATCCAGCTCGTCCTGGACGCCGGGCGCCCGGGCGAGGTGTACAACATCGGCGGCGGCACGGAGCTGACCAACCGGGAGCTGACCGAGCGGATCCTGGCCGCCTTCGGCGCCGGCTGGGACCGGGTGCGCGAGGTCGACGACCGCAAGGGGCACGACCGGCGCTACTCGGTGGACATCTCCAAGATCCGCACCGAGCTGGGGTACGAGCCCCGCCACGGCTTCGACGAGGGCCTGGCCGCGACGATCGCCTGGTACCGCGAGAACGAGCAGTGGTGGCAGCCGCTGCTGAAGCACCTGTCCGTGGTGCGCTGACCCCGGGTGCGCTGACCCCGGGCCCACCGGCCCGGCCGGGTGCGCGCCGCTGCGGGGGCACGCACCCGGGGCGGGCGGGACGACCGCCCGCGCCGCCTCAGAGCGCCAGGGGCTGGGCGTCGCCGCGCAGGTCCACGGCGCTGGAGGCGGCGGTGAGGAAGTCGTCGTGGCCGAGGGCGTCGGCCTCGCGGACCACGGCCAGGCCGCGCGCGCGGAGCATCCCGGCGATCTGCTCCTGGTGGTCGTCGACGTGCTCGCCGAACTCCGCGCGCCGCGGCACGAGGATCGGCAGCTTGCCGGCCTGCAGCGCCTCCAGCGCCACACCCGTGCCGGCGTGCGCGATCACCAGGTCGGCCTCGCGCATGGCCGCGCCGAGCTCGGCGGCGGGCACGGCGGGACGGGCGTCGACCACGGGCAGCCCGCTGGTGTCGGTCGTGCCGGTCTGCCACAGCACCTCCGCTCCCGCCTCCTGCAGCATGGGCGCCAGGTGCTCCAGGAGCCGGCGGAAGCCGTAGGTGCGGGAGGTGCCCAGGGACACCACCACCCTGGAGACCTTCTGGGCCTGCTCGACCGGCCGCACCTGCCACCCGTCGAAGACGGAGCCGGCGTACTTCCAGCGCCGCGAGGCCCAGGAGGAGTTCTGGGTGTACAGCTCAACGCCGGGCACCCGGGACAGGAGCCGGCCGCTCAGGGACGGCCCGTCCGTGCGGGTGGCGCTCTCGATGTAGTAGGCGGGCGCGCCGTGCAGGCGCGCCTGCGGCAGGACGGAGACGGCGAGGCTGGAGCCGGTGCTCACCACGGCGGAGACCTTCCGCCGCTTGAACAGCGGCGAGGCGAGCAGCGCGTTGTGCACGGCGGCCCTGACGTCACGGGTGGGCCCGGGCTTGACCCAGGTGACCTCCTCGCCCTCCAGCAGCGACAGCGACTGGGGGGTCGGGACCGTCACCCAGTGGAAGGTGTCGTGGAGGGGGAGCCTCCTCGCGAGGGTCTTCAGTTGCATGAGGTGTCCGCCGTCGTTGGCGACGAGCAGTGCTGTCATGAGCGAGACCTCGTCCGGATCGCGGCCACCCGGTCGGAGCAGCCTGTGACAGCGCGCACTGTAACCATCTCCCAATGTGACTGTCACATGATGATCACCACACGCGCACCTCCCGGTGCCGGGCGCTCACACCCAACTCGGCAGCCACATGCGGTCCTGCCACGCCCCGTAGGGGACGACCTCGGCCGTGTGGACGGGCCAGAAGTAGGCGAAGCACGCCACGCACGCCACCACCACGGTCCCCGCGGCCACCGCTCCCAGGCGCCGGCGCCGCAGCGCGGCCTCCACGCCCACACCGCCGCGCAGCACCGCCGCGCCCGGGTCCGGCCCGAGCAGCAGGCCCAGCGCGAAGACCACGCCGAGCACCACGAACGGCACGAGGGCCACCGCGTAGAAGGTGAAGATCGTGCGCTGCTGGTACTGGAACCACGGCAGGTACGTCGCGGCGTAGCCGGCCAGCACGGCCCCGGCGCGCCAGTCGCGGCGCAGCGCCCACCACCACAGCAGCACCAGCAGGGCCACCACCCCGGCCCACCACAGCACCGGCGTGCCCAGCGAGGTGATCGCCTTCGAGCACTCCGCCACCTCGCAGCCCTGCTGGCCCAGCTTCGGCGCCTCGTAGAAGAAGGACGTGGGACGGCCCTGGACGAGCCAGGACCACGGGTTCGCCGAGTACGGGTGCGGGCTGTCCAGGCCGACGTGGAACTCGTACGCCTGCTGGTGGTAGTGCCACAGCGAGCGCAGCGCGTCCGGCACCAGGTCGCCGATCCCCGCGGAGGGGTGCTGCGCCCCCCACCGTCGGTCCCAGCCCGCCTCGGAGGCGAACCAGCCCGCCCAGGTGGCCACGTAGACGACCACCGCCACCGGCACCATCGCCAGGAAGGCGGGCACGCCGTCGCGCCAGGCGGCCGCCGGCAGCCACGCGCGCACCCCCACCGCCCGCCGCGCGCCGGCGTCCCACAGCACCGTCATCAGGCCGAAGACGGCCAGCACGTAGATCCCGGACCACTTCACCCCGCACGCCAGGCCCAGGCTCACCCCGGCCGCCAGCCGCCACGGCCGCCACCCCAGCCGCGGGCCCGGCCCGCCCGCGCCGCGCTCGGCGACCGCCCGGGCCAGGCGCTCCCGGGCGCGGTCGCGGTCCACCAGCAGGCAGGCGAACGCCACCAGCACCCACCAGGACAGGAAGACGTCCAGCAGGCTGGTGCGGCTCTGGACGAAGTGCAGGCCGTCGGTGGCCAGCAGCACCGCCGCGGTCACCCCCAGCAGGGTGGAGCGGAACAGGCGCCGCGCCACCCGGCCGATCAGCAGGATCGACAGCGTGCCGACCAGGGCCGCCGAGAAGCGCCAGCCGAAGGAGGAGTCCACCCCGAACAGCCACTGCCCGAGGCCGATCATCCACTTGCCCACCGGGGGGTGGACGACGAAGTCGCCCTCGGTGCCGAACACGTCCGGCGTGCCGGCGGTGAACAGGGCGTCGGGGGTGGGGATCGACTCGTCGTTGCGCAGCTCCACGCCGTGCTGCAGCAGCGACCAGCCCTGCTTGACGTAGTACGTCTCGTCGAAGACCAGCTGGTGCGGCTCGCCCAGGCGCCAGAAGCGCAGGAACCCGCCGATCGCCGTCACCAGCAGCAGCGGCAGCGGCAGCCAGGCGCGCCGCCACGACTCGCCGGTGATCTCCGAGGGGCCGCCGAGCAGGCGCTCGCGGGCCGCCTCCACGCTCCACCGGGCGGTGCGCTCCGTCGTCACCGCGCTCACCGCCCCCTCCTCGGCAGCGGCCTCACGCGTGGTCCTCGCAGCGCTCGATCACGCGGTTCATCGTAGGTGCGGGCCGTGCTGCGCCGGGGGCGGTGCCGCGCCCGGCGGGGCGTGCGCGACCATCGGGGGGTGGAGGACCAGGTGACCCCGGCCGGGCCCGGCGAGGGCCGCCTCGTGCTGGCCGCGACGCCCATCGGTGACCCCGGCGACGCCTCGCTGCGCCTGCGCGAGCACCTCGCCGGCGCCGACGTCGTCGCGGCGGAGGACACCCGCCGGCTGCACCGGCTGTGCGCCGCGCTGGGTGTGAGCACCGGCGGCCGGGTCCTCAGCTACCACGAGCACAACGAGGCGGCCCGCACCCCGCAGCTGGTGCAGGAGGTCGCCGCCGGCTCCACCGTCCTGCTCGTCACCGACGCCGGGATGCCCTCGGTCTCCGACCCCGGCTACCGCCTGGTGCGCGCCTGCGCCGACGCCGGCCTGCTCGTCACCGCGCTGCCGGGCCCCTCGGCGGCGCTCACCGCCCTGGCCCTGTCCGGCCTGCCCAGCGACCGGTTCGCCTTCGAGGGTTTCCCGCCCCGCCGGCCCGGGCAGCGCGAGCGAGCCCTGCGGGAGCTGGCCGCCGAGGAGCGGACGCTGATCTTCTTCGAGTCCCCGCACCGCACCGCCGCCACGTTGTCCGCCATGGCCGCCGCCTTCGGCGCCGGGCGCCCCGCCGCCGTGTGCCGGGAGCTGACCAAGACCTACGAGGAGGTCGTGCGCGCACCGCTGGGGGAGCTGGCCGACTGGGCGGGCGCGCGCGAGGTGCGCGGTGAGGTGTGCCTGGTCGTCGCCGGCGCCGAGCCCGGTGCCGGTGCCCTCGGCGAGGCCGAGCTGGTGGAGCGGGTGCTGGAGCGCGTCGGCGCGGGCGAGCGGCTCAAGGACGCGGTGCGCGAGGTGGCGAAGGCCCACGGCGCCACCTCGCGGGAGCTCTACGACGCCGCCGCGGCCGCGCAGCGGGCCGCTCGAGGGTGATTCCCTACCCCTCGGCGAGGCGGGTGTAACCGGGACTCACCCGTTCGCCAGCACCCCGAGGGCGGAGAGAGTAGGCGCGCGGGACCCCCGATGCAGAGAGGGCAGCAGAAACCCTCGAACCACCGGAGCCAACGATGCGCACCAGCACCGCCCCCCGCCCCGCCCGCCGTCGCGCCCGCGCCCTGCTGGCCGCCGCCGCGATCGTCGCGGCGCTCGGCGCCGGGACCGGCGTCGCGCCGGTGGCGCAGGCCGCGATCTCACCCGTGATGTCCTACGACGGCGCCAGCGTGAACAACGCCCGCATCCCCGCCGAGGCCATCGGCATCGAGACCGCCACCGCGGTGGAGTTCGACCGCGGCACCTACTGGATCGGTTCCGCGCAGGTCGGCACCATCGACTCGGTGACCGGCGACGGCACCGTGTTCCGCGGCACCGGCACCGTGGACCTGGCCGGGCGCAGCGGATCGGTCACCCTGGTCGCCAAGCTCTACAAGGGCAAGTACATGGTGCAGAAGGTGTACAAGGTGCTGCGCCTGGTCCCGCCGGTCCCGCTGGGCATCCCGGCCGGCTGGCCGAACGCCGACACCACCGGGGTTCCCGCGGGGAAGGTCCTGCAGCCGGTCGGCGACCTCGAGGTCACCACCCCCGGCACGGTCCTCGACGGCCTGGACATCGGCTGCCTGACCGTGCGCGCGACCGGTGTCGTGGTGCGCAACTCCCGTGTGACCTGCGCCGACGGGCGCATGCTGGCCGTGTCCCTGCAGGGCGCCAAGGGGTTCGTCATGGAGGACTCCGAGATCGACGGCGGGAACGGTGCCGCCGAGGTCGCCATCGGCTGGGGCGGGTACACCCTGCGCCGGGTGGAGGTGCGCGGCACCCAGGACGGTCCCCGCCTGGGTTACGACGTGACCATCGTCGACAGCTGGGTGCACGGCCTGGTCCGCGACCCCGACGTGCACACCGACGCGATGCAGTCCACCACCGGCGCCCGCATCACCGTCCGGCACAACACCCTGGACCCGCGCACCCCGGGCGTCGGCGACTTCCTCAACGCGGCCGTCCAGCTCGGCACCGAGACCGGCAACCACGAGCTGCGCAGCGTGCTGTTCGAGAACAACTACTTCAACGGCGGCACCTACTCGGTCAACGTCAGCTGCACCGCGCGGCTGACCGGCAGCGTGGTGTTCCGCGGCAACAGGTTCGGCCACGGGGGCAAGTACGGTCCGGTCATCGCGCCCGCCGGTGTGACGTTCACCGGCAACACCTGGATCGACACCGGCGCCGTGGTCCCGGTCGAGTCGGCCTGCTGACCTCCCGGTCCCTCGAAAGGGGGGTGGGAGAATCCGGGGTGGGCACGCTGCGCAACCGCTCGATCGCTCTAGAGTGCCCACCGTGCCGACTCCCACCGCACGAGCCGACGCCCCGACCAGAGCCGTCCGCCTGGTCTTCGCGCTCGCCGTGCTGGCCCTGCCCGCCCAGGTGGCGATCCGGCACGTCGCCTCCGAGCCGTACCCGGGGCTCTACCAGCCCTCCTTCGGCGGTGTTCCGCTGGCCGGGCGCGAGGCGGTGACCACCGAGGCGTCGGTGACCGTCGAGTTCGCCGGCGGCGCGACGCGCGCCGTCGGCGTGGAGGAGGTCCTGCCGCCCACGAAGGTCCTGCCGCGCTTCGTGTTCACCCGCGGCTTCGGCACCCAGGAGCGCGCCGACGACCCGCGCACGGTGGCGTGGCTGCGGGAGCGGGTCGCCACCCTCGACGAGCGCACCGCCACCGCGGTGGACGTGCGCTGGCAGCGCGTGGGGTACTCGCTCGACGACGGTTCCCGGCGCGTGGTGGAGGAGACCTCGCACGTGCGCGTGGACCTGGGGGCGGCGCCGTGAGCGGCGCGTGGGGCGCGTTCGACCGCTGGGTGGCGCGCGGGCCGTTCACCGCCACTGACCTGGGGCGCTACCGGGTGCTGTTCGCCGTGCTGCTGCTCCTGACGCCCTCCCGCTTCACCTGGGTCGCGCCGTTCCCCGACTCCTTCGTCAAGGGCCCGCCGGGGCCGTTCATGCTGCTGCGGGCCGTCCCGCCGCGCGAGGTGCTGGTGGCGCTCGACCTGCTCGTCCTCCTCGCCGCCGGCTTCCTGCTGCTGGGCCTCTTCACCCGGACGGCGTCCGTGGTCGTGGGCCTCACCCTGCTGACGGGCAACGGGATCTCCTACAGCTTCGGGAAGATCGACCACAGCATCTTCCTCGTGCTCGTACCGCTGGTGCTGGTCTTCGCCCGGTGGGGCGACGCCGTATCGGTGGACGCCCTGCGCCGGCGGTACCGGCAGGACGCTCCCGCGACCGGACCGGCGCCGGCACCCCCCCAGTGGCCCCTGCGGCTCCTCGCCCTGCTGGTGGGGCTGGGCTTCCTCACCGCCGCGGCGCCCAAGCTGCTCAGCGGCTGGCTGTCGCCGGCCACGCAGGCCGTGCAGGGCGTCATGCACACCCAGTACCACGTCAACGGACGCACCGAGTTCCTGGCAGGGACCTTCCTCGACGTGCGCAGCGTCCTCTTCTGGGAGTCCGTCGACGTCGCCACCGTCCTGCTCGAGGGGTTGCTCGTCCTGGCGGTCCTGAACTGGCGGGCGTGGCGGATCGGCATCGCCGTCGCCACGCTCTTCCACTTCGGCGTGCTGCTCATGATGAACATCGGTTTCGCGGCGAACGTCTTCACCGACGCCGCGTTCGTGGCGTGGGGATCGCTGCGGTTGCCCGCGGTGCGGGCGCTGCCGCGCCGCTGGCTCGCCCGGTACGGCTGGGCCGTCGCCGTCGCCGTCGGGGCGTTCGCGGCGTTCCGCCCCGAGGAGTGGGTCGTTCCGCGGCAGGGGCAGCTGATCGTCCTCCTCGGTGCGCTCGTGAGCGCCTGGTACCTGCTGCGGCAGGCGCGGGCGCTGCTGCGGCGCGGCCGTCCCGGCAGCCGGGCCCCGCAGCCGGTGCACGACGAGGCGGCGGCCGCCCGGTGAGACGGGCGGCGGTGCGGTGATCGGCCGCGCCACGGTGGTGGGGGCCGGGCCCAACGGGCTGTCGGCCGCGGTCGTGCTCGCCCGCGCCGGTCTGGAGGTGACCGTCCTCGAGGCCCGCGACGGGATCGGCGGGGGCGCCGCCAGCAGCGACCTGCTCGGGACCGGCGTGATCACCGACGTGGGTTCCGCGGTCCACCCCTTCGGCGTGGCCAGCCCGCTGTTCACCGCGCTGCCGCTGGAGCGCCACGGCCTGCGCTGGCGCCACGGGCCGGTGGCGCTCGGGCACCCCCTCGACGACGGCCCGGCCGCGCTGCTCACCACCGACCTGGCGGAGACCGCCGCCGGGCTGGGACGCGACGAGGCGGCCTGGCGGGCGGTCTTCGCAGGACCGGTACGCCGCTGGGAGGCCCTCGTGCCGGACCTGCTCGGCCCCCTGCTGCGCGTACCGGCCTCGCCGCTGGCGCTGGCGTCGTTCGGCCTGCGCGCGGCGTGGCCCGCGAGCGCCCTCTCCCGCGCCGCCTTCCGCGGGGAACCGGCCCGGGCCCTGTTCGCCGGGCTCGCCGCGCACGCGCTGCAGCCGCAGCACCACCCCCTCACCGCGGCGTTCGGGGTGCTGTTCGGGGCCGCGGCCCACGCCACCGGCTGGCCCGTCCCGGCCGGCGGCGCCGGCGCCGTGACCCGCGCCCTCGCCGCGGAGCTGGAGCAGCACGGCGGGCGGGTGCTGACCGGGCACACCGTCCGGGACCTTCGCGACCTCGCGGTGGCGGGGGAGGCGGACGTGACCCTGCTGGACCTCACGCCGCGGCAGCTGCTGGCCGTCGCCGGTGACGCGCTGCCCCCGAAGTACGCGAGCGCCCTGCGGCGCTGGCGCTACGGCCCCGCCGCCCACAAGGTCGACTACCTCCTGGACGGTCCCGTCCCCTGGCGGGACGAGCGCCTCGCCGGGGCGGTGACGGTCCACCTGGGCGGAACGGCGGCCGAGATCGCCGCGGCGGAGGACGCCGTGGTGCGCGGGCGGCACCCCGAGCGCCCCTTCGTGCTGCTCGCCCAGCAGGACGTCGCCGACCCCGGTCGTGCACCGGGCGGGCAGCGCGTCGTGTGGGCCTACGCGCACACCCCGAACTCCTCGGACGACACCTCGACCGCCGACCGGGTCGACGCGCAGGTCGAGCGGTTCGCGCCGGGTTTCCGCGACCGCGTCCTGCGCCGCGTCACCACGCCGCCGGCCGCCCTGGAGGCCGGCAACGCCAACCTCGTGGGCGGGGACGTCGGCGGCGGGGCGCTCACGGTCCGCCAGCAGGTGTTCCGGCCCGTCGTCTCCACGAACCCCTACGCCACTCCGCTGGAGGGCGTGTTCCTGTGCTCGGCCGCGACACCCCCGGGGGGCGGGGTGCACGGGATGTGCGGTTACCACGCAGCTCGAGCCGCACTGGTCGACCTGTCCCGGCGGCGCCGGCAACGTCCCTCCGGCTGACGCCGACCCCGACGGTGCCCGGAACCACCACTGCCCGGAACCAGCGCCACCCGTGACCGGGGCTCACCCGTTCGCGGTGACCGCTCGGTCGAAGCAGTAGGCGCCGCGGGCCGCCGAAACCCTCAGCAGACGTCCCACGCTGCTGGAGGATCACCGTGTCCACACCCCGTCCAGGGCGACGCACCGCCGCCGCCCGCCCGCACCGCCCGGCGCTCACCGCGGTCCTCGCCGTGCTGGTGACCGCGCTCTCGCTGCCGGCCCTCGCCGTGGCCCCCGCCCGCGCGGCCACCGGTCCCGTGATGACGTACCGGGGTGCCAGCGTGAACATGGCGAACATCCCCGCCACCACCGTGCCCATCACGACCACCACCCCGGTGGTGTTCGACCGCGGCACCTACTTCCTCGACTCCGTGGCCGTCGGGTCCGTCGGACCGGTGGTCCTCGCCGGTGGTTCGCGCAGCGGCACCGGGACGGTGGACCTCACCGGCCGCTCCGGGGCCGTCGCCCTCGTCGCCAAGCTCTACAGCGGCAAGTACCAGGTCCAGACGGTCACCAAGTGGCTGCGGGTCGTCCCGCTGGATGTCTGGAGCGTTCCCACCGGGTACCCGGACGCCTCCAGCACCGGTGTTCCCGACGGCGTGCGGCTCACCCCCTCGACCGACCTGGACGTCTGGGAGGCCGGTGCCGTCCTCGACGGCCTGGACGTGCAGGGGTGCCTCACCGTCCACGCCCCGGACGTCACGGTCCGGAACTCGCGCATCACCTGCGACAGCGAGGTGCTGCGCGCGGTCAGCCTCGTCGGCGCCCCCGGCTTCGTCATGGAGGACTCCGAGATCGACGGCGGCGGCAAGGCCGAGGTGGCCATCGGCTGGAGCGGGTACACGCTGCGCCGAGTCGACGTGCACGGCACCGCCGACGGCCCGCGCCTGGGCAGCGCAGTCACCGTCGAGGACAGCTGGGTGCACGACCTGGTCCGCCGCGACGGCGTCCACACCGACGCGGTGCAGTCCACCTCCGGCACCGGGATCGTCCTGCGGCACAACACGCTCGACCCGCGGCAGGCGGGTTCGGGCGACTTCCTCAACGCCGCCGTCCAGCTCGGCTCGGAGACCGGCCCCCAGGAGCTGCGCGACGTGCTCGTCGAGGACAACTTCCTCAACGGGGGCACCTTCTCGGTCAACGTCAGCTGCGTGGCGACCTTCTCGGACGTCGTGTTCTCCCGGAACCGCTACGGGCACGGCAACCGCTACGGCGCCGTCATCGCTCCCCGCGGCACCGGCTTCCCCACGGACACGTGGGCCGACACCGGCCTGCCCGTCCCCGTGCAGCCGGCCTGCACCTGACGGCGCCGCGCACGCGAACGCAGGGGCCGCGACCCCGGGGTGACCCGGGATCCGCGGCCCCTGCGCGCGGGAGGTGTGCGGGTCAGTGCTGCACGGCCTTCTCCGCACCCGCGCCCGTCAGGGAACGCACCTCCATCTCGGCGGCGCGCTTCTCGTTGCCGCTCTCGCGGCCGGTGACCGAGCCCAGCCAGCCCAGGAAGAACGCCAGCGGGATCGTCACCAGGCCGGGGTTCTCCAGCGGGAACCAGGAGAAGTCCACGCCCGTGTCGCGGATCATCGACAGGCTCGCCCCGGTCGCCGGGTCCACCTTGCCCGAGACGACGGGGGAGAACGCGATGAGCACCAGGCAGGAGATCAGGCCGCCGTAGGTGCTCCACAGCGCACCGCGGGTGGTGAAGCGGCGCCAGAACAGCGAGTACAGGATCGTCGGCAGGTTCGCGCTGGCCGCCACGGCGAACGCCAGCGCCACCAGGAACGCGACGTTCTGCCCGTTGGCGAAGATGCCGCCGACGATCGCGACGGCGCCGATGACGACGACCGTGGTGCGGGCCACGCGGACCTCGCCCTCGGGCGTGACGTCGCCCTTCTTGATGACGCTGGCGTAGATGTCGTGGGCGAAGGACGCGCTGGCGGTGATGGCCAGGCCCGCGACGACCGCGAGGATCGTGGCGAACGCGACGGCCGCGATGATGCCCAGCAGGATCGTCCCGCCCAGCTCGTACGCCAGCAGCGGGGCCGCGGAGTTCGCCCGCCCGGGGGCCGCCCTGATGACGTCCGGACCGACGAGCGCGCCGGCGCCGTAGCCGATGACGAGCGTGAACAGGTAGAAGATCCCGATGATCCAGATCGCCCACACGACGCTCTTGCGGGCCTCCTTCGAACTGGGGACCGTGTAGAAGCGCATCAGCACGTGCGGCAGGCCGGCGGTGCCCAGCACCAGGGCCAGCGACAGCGAGATGAAGTTCAGCGTCGTGGTGCCGCTGACGCCGTACTGCGCGCCCGGCCCCAGCAGCGGCTCACCCAGCGAACCCGGTGCGGACACCGCGGCACCGAGCAGGTCGGAGAGGTTGAACCCGTAGCGGGCCAGCACCCACACCGTCATCACGGCGGCGCCGACCACGAGCAGGCACGCCTTGATGATCTGCACCCAGGTGGTGCCCTTCATGCCGCCGACGAGCACGTACAGGATCATCAGCGCACCGACGACGGCGATGACGAGGTTCTGCCCGGCGCGCGAGTCGATGCCCAGCAGCAGCGCCACCAGGCCGCCCGCCCCGGCCATCTGGGCGAGCAGGTAGAAGAACGACACGGCCAGCGTCGAGATGGCCGCGGCCGTGCGCACCGGCCGCTCGCGCAGCCGGAAGCTGAGGACGTCCGCCATCGTGAACCGGCCGGTGTTGCGCAGCAGTTCCGCCACCAGCAGCAGCGCCACCAGCCAGGCGACGAGGAAGCCGATAGAGTACAGGAACCCGTCGTAGCCGTACAGGGCGATGGCCCCGGCGATGCCGAGGAAGCTGGCCGCCGAGAGGTAGTCACCGGCGATCGCGACGCCGTTCTGGCCGCCGGTGAAGGACCGGCCGCCGGCGTAGAAGTCGGCCGCGGTGCGGTTGTTGCGGCTGGCCCTCAGGACCACCGCCAGGGTCACCACCACGAACGCGACGAAGATCGCGATGTTGACGACGGGGTTGCCGATCTCGGTGCCGGCCGCCGCCGCGGCGGGCAGCAGGGTGGGCAGGGCGGCGTTCACCGGCCGCTCCTCTCGACGCGGTGGCGCAGCTCCTCCGCCGCGGGGTCGAAGTGCCGGTTCGCCCAGCGCACGTACGCCGTGGTGATGGCGAACGTGGAGACGAACTGACCCAGCCCGAACAGCAGGCCGACGGTGATGTTGCTGTCCCCGATGCGGGTGCTCATGAACTCCGGTGCGTAGGCCGCCAGCAGCACGTACGTGGCGTACCACACCAGGAAGAAGGCGGACAGGGGCAGGACGAAGCGGCGGAACCTCCGTCGCAGCGCCTGGAACTCGGGGGAGTCGCGCACGTCCTCGTAGGGCGTGCGGCTCGGCCCCGCACCGGCCGGCGGGCCGCTCGATCCGTGGTCCGTCGTGCTCACCAGAACCTCCTCGTCCTCCCGGGGACCGTTCCCCGGATCGTGAGGACGGTCACGCTAGCCGTCCGGGGTGGCGCAGCGCTCGCGCAACGCCGGACTCGTTACCGGAAGGACCGGACCCCTTTCCGGAAGCCGTCCGGTGCCGGGGAGGGGCCGGGGCTGGCCCTTCGCTGGTTGAACGGTCACCATGGCGCCGTGCGAACGGGGAACACCGGGTGGCCCTACCTCCTGAAGCGGGTGGCCGGCCACCACGTGCGGGACCGGGTGCGCGAGCGGTGGGAGCGGGCCGGCGGTCGGCGCGTCGAGCACCCGTCGACGACCACCGCCGAGCTCGCCGCCGAGGGCGCCGCCCGGCGGCTCGTCCTGCACCGGGCCACCGTGGCGCCCCTGCACCGCCCCGCGGACGTCCCGGGCGCCGTCTGGCGGCAGTGGCGGGCGACGCACACCGGGCACGTCGCCGAGCAGGTCGTCCTCGACCTCGCCGGCGCCACCGTCGTCAGCGGCTTCGGCTGGGTCTTCGCCTCCGGCCGCCTCGTCGCGGACCTGTGGCAGGAGCGGGAGCACTCCGCCGCGCGCATGGCGGCGCACGTGCGCCCGACCGGTCCCGCGGTGCACCTGACGGGGACCACCGCCTCCCTCCTGGCGCCGTGGGTGCGCAACTACTACCACTGGACGGTGCAGGGGGTGCCGCGCGTGAGCATGCTCGCCGCCGCGGTCGACCTGTCGCTGGTGGACCACTGGCTCGTCCCGCGGCTCGACCGCGGCTACCTCGGCGAGTGGCTCGACCACCTGGGCGTCCCGCGCGAGGCCCGCGTCGAGGTCTCCGGCGCCGAGAGCCGCGTCACCACCGAGCGGCTGCTCGTCAGCTCCGTGCCGTCGGCGGGCTACGACGTCCCGCGCTGGGTCGTGCGCGACGTGCGCGAGCGGGCGCGGTCGCTGCGGCGCGCGGACGGCCCCGAGCTGCTGTTCGTCGACCGGCCCGACACCGGCCGGCGACGGCTGCTCAACCGCGAGGAGGTGCTGCACGCGGTGCGCCGCCGCGGGTTCACCGTCGTCGACCTCGACGAGGCGCACCTGGCCGACGAGGTCGCCCTGTTCTCCTGCGCCCGCGTCGTCGTCGGCGTCCACGGCGCCGGCCTCACCAACGCCGTCCACTGCCCGCCCGGCTCCCACCTGGTGGAGATCGCACCGGGGGGCCTGACGTACCCCACGTTCCACAAGCTGGCGGCGGTCGCCGGCCTGCACCACCACGTCCTGCGCGGCACCGAGCCGGCCCTGCCGCCCCCGCTGGCCTTCCTCGACAACGAGGCCGACGTGATCGCCGACCTCCCCGCGCTCGAGCGGCTGCTGGACCGGCTGGTCCCCGCGCGCACCCGGGTCGACCGGGCGGGGGGAGCCGTGCTGTGAGGTTCCCCCGAGCGGGGGGGCACGGGGCACGCCGGGCGCCCGCCCCGCGTTGCACCGGCCGTGGGAGAGCAGCAGCTGGAGCAGCCCGGCGGGGTCCTCGCCGTCGTCAACGCCGCCGCGGGGACCGCGTGCGCACCCGCGGTCGAGGCCGCCGTCGGGGAGATGGGCCGTGCCGCCGACGTCGAGCTGCGCCACACGCGCGACCTCGACGACCTGCGGGCGGCGCTGCTGAGCGCGCAGGGCCGCCGCCTCGTGCTGCTCGGCGGGGACGGCAGCCTGCACGCCGCCCTGCAGCTGCTGTGGGACGCCGGCGCCACCCGCGAGGTCGGCCCCCTCGGCGTGGTGCCCCTCGGCACCGGCAACGACCTCGCCCGCTCCCTGCACCTGCCGCTGGACCCGGTGGCCGCCGCCCACGTGGCCGTGCACGGCCGCCCGCGCGACCTGGAGCTGCTCGTCGACAGCGGCGGGCGCATCACCGTCAACACCGTGCACGCCGGCATCGGCGCCTCGGCCACCGAGAAGGCCCACCGGCTCAAGCGGCGCCTGGGAGCCGGCGCCTACCCGGTCGGGGCCGTGTGGGCGGGCATCAGCGCCGGCCGGGGCTTCCGGCTGCGCGTGGAGGTGGACGGCGAGGTCGTCACCGCCGGGGACCGGCCGGTGCTCGTCGTCGGCATCGGCATCGGCGGCACCATCGGCGGCGGCGCCCCGCTGGTACCGGGTGCCGACCCCCACGACGGCGTCGCCGACGTCGTCGTCTCCACCTCCACCGGCCCGCTGGCCCGCATCGGCTTCGCCGCCGGGCTGCGCCGCGGCGTGCACGTGCAGCGCCAGGACGTCGTCACCACCACCGGCAAGGTCGTCGAGATCGCGGCCCTGGAGGGCACCTTCCGGCTCAACTCGGACGGGGAGGTCAGCGACCCGCAGCGCTACGAGCGCTTCGAGATGCTGCCGGACGTGTGGCGGGTCGTCTGCCCCTGAGCGCCGCGCCCCTCGCTCACCCGCCCACCGCGCCCGCGCGCGCGTCCAGCAGCTCCAGGTGGCCGCGCACCGCGTCGGCCAGCGCGTCGGCGCGCGCCACCGGTGAGCCCGGGGACCAGCGGTGGGCGTCGTGGTCGGCGCTGGTGCGGCGCACCGCGGCCAGGCTCGCGGCCAGCTCCCGCTCCAGCCGCTGCGCCAGCTCGCCCGGCGCGGGGGGCGGCGGGCGCAGGGCCTCGCCCTGCCCGGCGCGCACGGCCGCCAGCACGGCCTCGTCCGGCCCGTCGTCCACGCTCCAGAACCGCACCGGCCGCACGACGGCGTGGTTCCACACCGGCTGCCCCGCGGGGCGGAAGACCAGCCGCACCGGCCGCCTGGCCAGGCCCGAGGCGGCCAGCCACTGCCCGGCGCCGGGCGGTGCGGTGCCCCAGGCGCAGTCCTCGGCCGCCGCGTCGCACACCAGCGCCGCGCCCACCCCGCCGACGTCGGGCACCTCGTCCGCGCCCGGGCCCAGCAGCGGCCCCCACAGCCACGCCTCCGACACCCGCAGCCGCACGATGCCCGGCGGCTGGGCCGCCACGTGCGCGCAGCGCTCCGCCACCTGCTCCGCGGTCCGCACCGCCGTCGCCCACCTCACCGGGTCAGTCTCGCGGGCCCGTCGGCGCCCGCGCCGCTGGGGCGGTGCGCCGGTCGCCGCACGGGTGTCGGCCCTCGTCGCGCCGGGGCCTTAAGGTGCCCCGGTGGACGCGACCGAGCTGAGGGCCCTGCAGAAGCCGCTGAAGGACAAGTACCGCGAGGACCCCGCCGCCGCGGCCGTGCCGGCGCGGGCCGTGGCCGTGCTGGACGGGCAGTCCATCGGCGTCTCCGTCGACGGCTTCGCCGGCACCACCCGCGCCGGGCTGCACCCGGCCGCCGGCGGCGACGGCACCGAAGCGTGCTCCGCCGACATGCTCTGCGAGGCGGTGGCGGCCTGCGCCGGCGTGACGCTGCGCAGCGTGGCCACCGCGATGGGCGTGCAGCTGCGCGGCGCCAGCGTGACCGCCGAGGCCACCTGGGACGCCCGCGGCACCCTCGGGGTGGACCGCTCGGTGCCCGTCGGGATCACCGACGTCACCATCACCTTCGACTTCACCTCCGACGCCGACGAGGCCACCGAGGCGAAGATGATCTCCCTCGCCGAGCGCTACTGCGTCATCGCCCAGACGCTGCGGGTGCCGCCGACGGTCACCGTCCGCCGCGCCTGAGCGCGCCGCGCCCGGCCCTGCGCCGGGGCCGGGCGCGCCGGCCTCACGCGCCGAACGCGAACGTCGTGGCCGTGGTGAACTCCTCACCCGGGCGCAGCACGGCCTCGCCCAGCCCGCCGCCGGTGAACCCCGGCCGGTTGACCGCGTCCGGCAGCAGCTGCGTCTCCAGGCACAGCGCGTCGCCCTGGCGCACCGGGCGGCCCTCGCGGGTGCGCCACGCGCCGTCGAGGAAGTTGCCGGTGTACAGCTGCACGCCCGGCGCGTCGGTGCGCACCCGCAGGCGGCGGCCGCTGCGCGGCCCGGTCAGCTCCGCCACGTCGCGCTCGCCGGTGCCCGCCCCGTCCAGCACCAGGCAGTGGTCGTAGCCCAGCGCGCGCAGCAGCTGCTCGTCGGGCTCGCGCAGCCGCTCGCCCAGGCGGGTGGGGGAGCGGAAGTCGAACGGCGTCCCCTCCACCTCGCGCAGCTCGCCGGTGGGGATCAGCCGCTCGTCCACCGGCACGTACCGGGAGGCCGCCAGCCGCAGCACGTGCTCCTCCACGGTGCCGGGGCCGTCGAGGTTCAGGTAGGCGTGGTTGGTGAGGTTCACCGGCGTCGGCGCGGTCGTCGTGGCCCGGTAGTCCACGCGCAGCCGCACCTCGCCGTCGCCCTCCGCCAGGGTGTACGTGACCTGCGCCGTCAGCTCACCGGGGAAGCCCATGTCGCCGTCGGGGCTGACCAGCACCAGCCGCACCGCCGGTCCCTCGCCGCCGGTGACCTCCTGCGCCGCCCACACGCGCTGGTCGAAGCCCTCCGCGCCGCCGTGCAGGGCGTTCGGGCCGTCGTTGACCGGCACCCGGTGCTCGACGCCGTCGACGCTGAAGCGCCCGTCGCCGATCCGGTTGGCGACGCGGCCGACGACCGCGCCGGGGTAGCCCTCGGCCGCCTCGTAGGAGGCGACGTCCGGCAGGGCCACCACGACGTCGCCGAGCGTGCCGGCGGCGTCGGGCACCACGACGCGGTGCAGCGCCGCGCCCCGGGTCAGGACGTGCGCGCTCGCCCCGGAGGGCAGGCGCAGCTCCCAGCGCTCGACGGGCTCGCCGCGGCGGGTGCGGCCGAAGGGGGAGCGGGTGACGGTGCCGGTGGCGCTCATGGGCCGCATCGTGCCGTGCCCGCGGGCCGGTCCGGCCACCGGGGCGCGGGGTGCCGGGCTCGTGGGTCCGGCTACGGGTCCAGGCGCCAGTCGATCCCCTCACCGCCGGCCTCGCGCAGCAGCGCGTCGACGCGGCTGAAGGGGCGCGAGCCGAAGAACCCGCGCCGGGCCGACAGCGGGCTGGGGTGCACGCCCGCCACGACGGGCACGTCGCCCAGCAGGGGCGTCACCGACTGCGCGTCGCGCCCCCACAGCAGCGCCACCAGCGGCCCGCCGCGCTCGGCGAGGGCGCGCACCGCGGCGTCGGTGACCGCCTGCCAGCCCAGGCGCCGGTGCGAGCCCGCGTCCCCGGCCCGCACGGTCAGCGCCCGGTTCAGCAGCAGCACGCCCGAGCGGGTCCACGCCGTCAGGTCGCCGTGCTCGGGCGGCTGCACGCCGGTGTCCTCGTGCAGCTCGCGGTAGACGTTCACCAGGCTGCGCGGCAGGGGCCGCACGTGCGGCTCGACGGCGAACGCCAGGCCGATCGGGTGCCCGGGGGTGGGGTAGGGGTCCTGCCCGACGAGGAGCACCCGCACGTCGGCGAAGGGCTGGCGGAAGGCGCGCAGCACGTCGCCCGCCTCCGGCAGCCAGGGTGCGGGCTCCTCGGCCAGGCGCTGCGAGAGGGCCGACAGCTGCGGGCGCACCGGTGCCAGCGCGCGCGCCCAGCCGGCCTCGAGGTCGTCGACGCCCAGACCGGCCGGGTCGGGCAACGGCTCGTCGGCGGGCTCGGTCGCGGCTGGCTCCTCGGGCACCCGCCGGACGCTAGCGCGCGCCGCCGCGCCCCGCGCGCCGCGAGGGGCCGGTGTCGGAGGCGCCTCCTACAGTGGGTGGCGTCGTGAGAGAGGGGCAGGTCGTGGACGGGTCGCAGGTGCAGGTCGGCGCGACGGCGCGCGAGGAGGGCGCCGGGCAGCCCGGGACCGGCGGCGGGCTCAGCCGCCGCGACGCCGAGGTCCTCGCGTTCGAGCGGCGCTGGTGGAAGTACGCCGGCGCCAAGGAGCAGGCGGTGCGCGAGCTGTTCGACCTGACGCCCACGCGCTACTACCAGGTGCTCAACGCCCTCATCGACACCCCCGAGGCGCTCGAGCACGACCCCATGCTGGTCAAGCGGCTGCGGCGGATGCGCTCCAGCCGCCAGCGCGCGCGCTCCGCGCGCCGCCTGGGCGCGCAGCCCTGAGCCGCGGGGAGCAGCGCCGCCCGCGCCAGCTGGCGGCGCGCCGGGGTGCGCACCGCACCCGTCGCGGTCCGGCCGGGCTGCTGCTGGTGGTGCTTGCCTGGGTGCTGGTGGCGGCGGTGGTGGTGGGCGGGGCCGTGGTGGCGGTGCGCCGCCTGCTCGACGGGCTGCTGGGCGGGGTGAGCGGGCTGCTGTGAGCCGCCCCGCGCGTCACGTCGATCAGGGTGGGTGAACCCTGCCCCGACCGCCCCTGCGCGCACTACCCTGAGCAGCGGTCGATCAGTTCGATGAGCACGTCCTCTCCGGGGCCGGCACGTCGGGCGTCGCCCACGGCCTCACCGCCGCGGGCAGCGTGAGACCCGTCCCCGGGCGATGCCGGGGGCGTCCCGCTCGCTGCACCACCAGGAGAAGGCAATGGCTCAGGGCACCGTGAAGTGGTTCAACGCCGAGAAGGGGTACGGCTTCATCACCGTCGACGACGGTGGCGCCGACGTCTTCGTGCACTACTCGTCGATCGCCGCCGACGGCTACCGCTCCCTCGAGGAGGGGCAGCGCGTCGAGTTCGAGATCGGGCAGGGCCAGAAGGGCCCGCAGGCCGAGGACGTCCGCGCGATCTGACCCTTCCCGCGCCGGTGACCTCCCCGCGGGGCGGTCGCCGGCGCTCAGGCGGTGGGGGCCGGGACCGCGGACACCTCGAACTCGAGCAGGACGGTCTCGGACAGGAGCACCCCGCCGGTCTCCAGGGGGGCGTTCCAGACCACGCCCCAGTCGCGGCGGTCGATCCTCGTGGAGCCCTCGAAGCCCACGCGCGTGGTGCCGAAGTGGTCCTTGGCGGCGCCGGTGTGCTCGAAGTCGATGGTGACGGGGCGGGTCCTGCCCTTGATGGTCAGGTCCCCGGTAACGCGGTAGTCGCTGTCGCCCAGCGGCTGCACGTGCGTGGAGCGGAAGCCGATGTGCGGGTGCGCGGGGGCGTCGAAGAAGTCGTTGGTGCGCAGGTGCTCGTCGCGGTGCGGCTCGCGGGTGTCGATGCTCGCCACCTCGATGAGGACCTGCGCGCTCGAGGCCTCCGGCCGGGCGAAGTCCAGGTGGGCGCGGCCCTCGAAGCGGGTGAACTGCCCGCGCACCTTGGTGACCATGGCGTGCCGGGCGACGAAGCCGATGCGGCTGTGGGTGGGGTCCAGCACGTACTCGCCCGACAGGTCGTCGGCGCGGCGCGTCTTCAGCGCCTGGATCCGCAGCGGCAGCTCGGACACGTCTCTCCTCATCCGGGGGCCGGCCCTCGGGTGGGCCGGGGTGGTCCTTCGACGGTCCCACCGGTTCGCCGGGGACACCAGACGCCGTCCGGGTGAGCTCGCGCCGGTGCGGCGCGGGGGCCCGGGGCGTGCCGGGGGGTTTGCACTCGGAGGGGGAGAGTGCCAACATTGGCGCTGGCACTCTCGAGTCGAGAGTGACAGCACCAGCAGCACCTCGACCCGGGAGCGAAAGCTCCGGGCCGGACCGGTGAGGCCGGTCGCGCGGGGGACGTGACCCCGTCGCCGCCGGTCGTCCGTCGCGGGCACCGCTCCGGCCACCCACCGCCCGTCTTCTGGGAGGAACACCAGGCATGAGCAAGATCATCGCCTTCGACGAAGAGGCCCGTCGCGGTCTCGAGCGCGGGATGAACCAGCTCGCCGACGCTGTCAAGGTGACGCTCGGCCCCAAGGGCCGCAACGTCGTCCTGGAGAAGAAGTGGGGCGCCCCCACGATCACCAACGACGGTGTGAGCATCGCCAAGGAGATCGAGCTCGAGGACCCCTACGAGAAGATCGGGGCCGAGCTCGTCAAGGAGGTCGCGAAGAAGACGGACGACGTCGCCGGTGACGGCACGACGACCGCGACCGTCCTGGCCCAGGCGCTCGTGCGCGAGGGCCTGCGCAACGTGGCCGCGGGTGCGAACCCGATGGGCCTCAAGCGCGGCATCGAGAAGGCCGTCGAGGCCGTGACCGAGCAGCTCGTGGCCGCCGCCAAGGAGGTCACCACCAAGGAGCAGATCGCCGCGACCGCCGGCATCTCCGCCGGTGACGCCTCCATCGGCGAGCTCATCGCCGAGGCCCTCGACAAGGTGGGCAAGGAAGGCGTCATCACCGTCGAGGAGAGCAACACCTTCGGCCTGGAGCTCGAGCTCACCGAGGGCATGCGCTTCGACAAGGGCTACATCTCGCCCTACTTCGTCACCGACGCGGAGCGTCAGGAGACGGAGCTCGAGGACCCGTACATCCTCATCCTGAACTCCAAGATCTCCACGGTGAAGGACCTGCTCCCGCTGCTGGAGAAGGTCATGCAGTCCGGCAAGCCGCTGGTGATCGTGGCCGAGGACGTCGAGGGCGAGGCCCTGGCGACCCTGGTCGTCAACAAGATCCGCGGCACCTTCAAGTCGGTCGCCGTCAAGGCCCCCGGCTTCGGCGACCGCCGCAAGGCCATGCTGGGCGACATCGCCATCCTCACCGGTGGCCAGGTCATCTCCGAGGAGGTCGGCCTCAAGCTCGACACCGCGGACCTCGACCTGCTGGGCCGCGCCCGCAAGGTCGTCGTCACCAAGGACGAGACCACGATCGTCGAGGGTGCCGGCGACGCCGACGCCATCGCCGGCCGCGTGGGCCAGATCCGCGCCGAGATCGAGCGCAGCGACTCCGACTACGACCGCGAGAAGCTCCAGGAGCGTCTCGCCAAGCTGGCCGGCGGCGTGGCCGTCATCAAGGCCGGCGCGGCGACCGAGGTCGAGCTCAAGGAGCGCAAGCACCGCATCGAGGACGCCGTGCGCAACGCGAAGGCGGCCGTCGAGGAGGGCATCGTCGCCGGTGGTGGCGTGGCCCTCATCCAGGCCGGCGTGCTGGCCTTCGACAAGCTCGAGCTGGCCGGGGACGAGGCGACCGGCGCGAACATCGTCAAGGTCGCCATCCAGGCCCCGCTGAAGCAGATCGCCGTCAACGCCGGCCTCGAGGGCGGCGTCGTGGCGGAGAAGGTCAGCAACCTGCCCACCGGTCACGGCCTGAACGCCGCCACCGGCGAGTACGTGGACCTGCTCGAGGCGGGCATCAACGACCCGGTCAAGGTGACGCGCTCCGCGCTGCAGAACGCCGCCTCCATCGCGGGCCTGTTCCTGACCACCGAGGCCGTCATCGCCGACAAGCCGGAGAAGGCGGCCCCGGCCGCCGCCGGCGGCGACGGCGGCATGGGCGGCATGGACTTCTGAGTCCCCCCGCACCACCAGCACCACCCGCGAGGGCGGTCCTCCACCAGGGGGGCCGCCCTCGCGGCGTTCCCGGCCGGCGCCGCTCTTGCATCGATTACCGTGCCCGCGTGAGCACCCCGACGTCGTCCGCCCCCGCCCTCGACCCCGGCTCGAACTGGGCGGGCAACCTCCGGTACACCGCCGCCCGCCTGCACGCCCCGCGCAGCGTCGAGCAGCTCCAGGAGCTCGTCGCCGGCTCGCGGCGCCTGCGGGCACTGGGCACCCGGCACTGCTTCAACGACGTCGCCGACTCCCCGGGCGACCTCGTCAGCCTGGCGGGCCTGCCGGCCGGCGTGGAGGTCGACGGCGAGCGCGCGGTGGTGCGGGTCGGGGCCGGCACCAGCTACGGCGTGCTCGCGCAGCGGCTGCACGAGGCCGGCTGGGCCCTGCGCACCATGGCGTCCCTGCCGCACATCAGCGTCGCCGGCGCGGTGGCCACCGCCACCCACGGCTCCGGCGACCGCACGCAGAACCTCGCCGCCGACGTGCGGGCGCTGGAGGTCGTCGGCGCCGACGGCGGGCTGCGGCGCGTCGAGCGCGGCGAGGAGGAGTTCGCCGGGAGCGTCGTGGCCGTCGGTGCGCTCGGCGTCGTCACGGCCCTCGAGCTGGACGTGGTGCCCGCGTACGAGGTGCGCCAGGACGTCTACTCCGGGCTGTCGTTCGCCGCGTTCACGGAGAACTTCGACGCCGTCACCTCCGCCGCGTACAGCGTCAGCGTCTACACCACGTGGGTCGGCGAGGACACCGCCCAGGTGTGGCTGAAGACGCGACTGGCGGACTCCGCCGACGCTCCCGCGGAGCTGTTCGGCGCCCGGCCCGCCGGCGAACCGCTGCACCCGCTGCCGGAGGTGGACGTGCTCAACGCCACCGAGCAGCTCGGCGTCCCCGGTCCCTGGCACGAGCGCCTGCCGCACTTCCGGTTCAGCTTCCAGCCCAGCAACGGCGAGGAGCTGCAGGCGGAGTACCTCGTGGAGCGCGCGCACGCCCTCGCCGCGATCGAGGCGCTGCGCGGCCTGGGACCGTCGATCGCCCCGCTGCTGCACATGTGCGAGGTGCGCACCGTGGCCGCCGACGACCTGTGGCTGTCCTCGTCGTACGAGCGCGACGCGGTGGCGTTCCACTTCACCTTCAAGCAGCGCCAGAGCGAGGTCCTCGCGGCCCTGGCCCGGATCGAGGCGGAGCTGCTGCCCCTGGGGGCGCGCCCGCACTGGGGCAAGCTGTTCGCCGCCGGCGCCGACGCGCTGGCCGGGCTCTACCCGCGCTTCGCCGACGCCCGCGCGCTCGTCGCCCGCCGCGACCCGGACGGCACGTTCGCCAACGCGTTCACCGACCGGATCGGGCTGACCGGCTGAGGCCGCGGCCCGGTCCGGCGCCGGCTCGCCCTCAGCCCGGGCCGACGGGCGGGCGGGCCGGGTCGGCCACGGCGATCTCCGCCGCCGCGAACCGGTCCTCCAGCGCCCCCAGACCGTGCTCGTCGAGGAACACCCGCTCCGCCTCGTGGATCGGCACCGCCTGCAGCCAGCGCACCTGCACCGCCTCGTCGAGCCGGTAGCGCGCCAGCCGGGGGAACAGGCCCGGTGCGGTGAGCAGCAGGTGCTCGGCGCCCGGGCCGAACAGCTCCCCGGCGACGCCGGGGAACACGGTGCCCGCCTGCACCGGCCACCCCTCGGCGGCCGCGGTGAACGCCGAGGCGACCAGCAGCGCGGCGGCGTCGTCGGCCTCCACGCCCGCCAGCACCGTCACCAGCTCGACCCGCTCGTCGTGGCGGTCGGCGCCGGAACCGACGAGGTTCACCCAGCGGTGCATCGACAGCGTGGAGACCGACACGTGCCCCGGGCGCGGGGCCTCGCGGACCGTCAGCACGTCCAGCCCGCGCCGGCCGGTGCTGTCGGAGAACTCGGAGAACTCCGGGGACGCGCCCCGGCCCAGCTGCGCCGCCGCGAACCGCGCCATGCGCACCTCCGCGTCCGAGGGCTCGGCGTGCTCCGCCCTCACCGCGCCACCCCCGTCCCCACCGGGCGGGCGGACTCCACGGCCAGGCCCGTGACGGGGTCGGCCAGCGCCGCCAGCGGCGCGTGCAGCCCCTCGTCGATCCACTCACCGCTGCCGCCCAGGGCGTCGAGCACGAACCGCGGGTGCGCCGTCAACCGCTCCGCCAGGCGGAACCCCGCACCGCGCGTGGTGGCCGCCAGGTCGTCCAGCTGCGGCCAGGGCCGTTCGGGGTTCACGTGGTCCGGGGTGAGCGGGGAGACCCCGCCCCAGTCGTCCACGCCCGCGGCCAGCAGCTGCTCGCGCTGGCCGGGGTCCGACAGGTTCGGCGGGGCCTGCAGCGAGACCCCCGGCCCCAGCAGCAACCGCGCGACCGCGATCGACGCCAGGTACTCCTCGTGGTCCAGGTCGTCGGCGCCGCGCATCGCGGTGTCGTCCTTCGCGCGGAAGTTCTGCACGATCACCTCCTGCACGCCGCCGTGCTCGGCGGCGACGTCCCGGATCGCCAGCAGCGAGTCGACCCGCTCGGCGGCGTCCTCGCCGATGCCCACGAGGATCCCCGTGGTGAACGGCACCCGGGCCCGGCCGGCGTCGTGCAGGACGCGCAGGCGCAGCGCCGGGTCCTTGTCCGGGGAACCGAAGTGCACCTGGCCCGGTTCGCTCCACAACCTGCTCGCGGTGGTCTCCAGCATCATCCCCATCGAGGGCGCCACCGCCCGCGAGGAGCGCAGCGCGTCGAGCGTCATCACACCCGGGTTCAGGTGGGGCAGCAGGCCCGTCTCCTCCAGCACCCGGCGCGCCAGGTGCTGCACGTACTCCAGCGTCGTGGCGAAGCCCCGCTCGTCCAGCCAGCGGCGCGCCGCCGCCCAGCGGTCCTCGGGGGCGTCGCCCAGGGTGAACAGGGCCTCCTTGCACCCGGCGGCGGCGCCGGAGCGGGCGATCGCCAGCACCTCTTCCGCCTCCAGGTACGCCGCCGGCAACCGCCCCGGGACGGTGGCGAACGTGCAGTAGTGGCAGCGGTCGCGGCACAGCCGCGTCACCGGCACGAACACCTTGCGCGAGTAGGTCACCACCCCGGGCCGGCCGGCCCGCTCCATCGCCGCGTCCCGCACGGGCGCCGCCAGCGCGCACAGGGCGGCGAGGTCCGCGCCGCGCGCGTGCAGCAGCACCTCGGCGGCCGTGCGGTCGAGCTCCCCGGCGCGGGCGGCGGCCAGCGCGGCGCGCACGCGCCCCGGCTCGGGCGCGGGGGAGCGCCCGGGGGAGTGCGCCGGCGCGCGGCGGCGCGGGGCGGGCAGCGAGGTGCTGGTCACGGGGTCCTCCGCGTCTTCGGGGGCAGGGCAGGGGCGGGGGGTCACGGGGTGCAGGGCGCCGCGAGCGCGGCCCGGCCGAGCGCCGCGGCCGTGCGCGGTCCCACCCCCAGGGCGGTGGCCCGGCGCAACGCGTCCAGGGTGTCGACGTCCCGGCGCAGGCCCGGCAGGGGGCCCGTCAGCTCCCGCGCCCCGGCGGCGCGGTGGGCGGCGGCCGAACCGGTGCCGAAGCGGTGCGGCGGCGGCCCGTCCCGGTCCGCCACGAGGACGCTGCCGTCGCCGTCGGCGTCGGCCACCAGCACCGGGCCGCGGTGGCGCGCGGCCTCGGCCAGGGCAGCGCCGAGGTCCTCCGGGCGCAGGGCGGGCAGGTCGGCGACGAGCACGGCGGTGGGACCGGGCGGCAGGGCCGCCAGCCCGGCGTCCACGGCGCGGCCCAGGCCCGGACCGCCCGCGGGCACCGCCCGCGCCCCCAGCGCGCCGGCCGCCGCCCGCACCGCCCCGTCGTCGCTGACGCACAGCACCCGCCCGACCGCGGTGCAGCGCAGCACGGCGTCCAGGCAGTCCAGCGCCATCGCCGTCGCCAGGGCCAGGCGCGGCCCCGGCGGCAGGTCCAGCCGCGTCTTGGCGTCGCCGCCGCCCTTGACGGGCACGACCACCCGCCAGGTCCCGGAGTCCACCACGCGGCGAGTCTCCCCCACGGTGCGGCGCGGCGCGCCCGCGGCCCCGCGCCTACGCTGGCCCGGTGGCGACCGCACCCGACACCTCCCGGCTCGACGCCCCCGCCCGGCGGGTGGCCCGGGCCGTGGTCACCGAGGACGTCCTCGACGTCGCCGAGCACGCCGCCCTCGTGGAGGTGGCCGCCGCCGGTGCCGTGGTGACGTTCGCCGGGGTCGTGCGCGACCACGACGGCGGCCGCGGTGTGGGCGACCTGCGCTACGTGGGCCACCCCAGCGCCGGCGACGTGCTGGCCCGGGTCGTCGCGCAGGTGGCCGACGGCTCGGAGGTGGACGCGGTGGCCGTCAGCCACCGCCTGGGCGACCTCGCGGTCGGGGAGGTCGCGCTGGCCGTGGCGGTCTCCGCCGCGCACCGCGCGGAAGCGTTCACCGCCTGCGCCCGGCTGGTGGACGAGGTGAAGGCGCAGCTGCCGGTGTGGAAGCACCAGCGCTTCAGCGACGGCACCTCCGAGTGGGTCGACTGCCCCTGACCGCGGCCCCGGGGTGCCACCGGCGCCCGGCGGGTTAGCCTCGCGCCGTGCCCCCCGCCGACCTCCGCGCCGCGCTGCGCACCGCGGCCCGTGACCCCGACCGGCTGAGCGACGCGCAGGCCGAGGCGCTGCTGGGCGCCGACGGCGGCGCGCTGGAGGAGCTGTGCGCCACCGCCGACGCGCTGCGCGCCCGGCGGGCCGGGGACGAGATCACCCACGTCGTCAACCGCAACCTCGACGTCGAGCGGGTGGGGGCCGGCACCCCGGCGGCCCGCGCGCGGGTGCGGGAGCTGGCCGCCGAGGCGCAGCGGCTGGGGGCCACCGAGGTGTGCGCGCAGGGCCCCCTGCCGCCCGGTGCGCCCGCCGACGGCTACCTGGACCTGGTGCGCGACGTCGCCGCCGGCGCCCCGGGCGTCCACCTGCACGCGTTCCGGCCGCCCGAGGTCGCCGACGCCGCCGCCCGCCGCGGCAGCAGCCCGCGCGAGTTCCTCGAGGCCGCGCGCGCGGCGGGCCTGGGCTCGGTGCCCGGCACCGCCGCGCGGATCCTGGACGACGACGTGCGCGCCCGCCTGGCCGGCGGCCCGGACCTGCCGGTGGCGCGGTGGGTGGAGCTGGTCACCACCGCCCACGAGGTGGGCCTGACGTCGACGGCCACGATGGTCCACGGGCACGTGGAGAGCCCGGCCCACCAGGTGGCCCACCTGCGGCTGCTGGCCTCGATCGCCGAGCGCACCGGCGGGTTCACCGAGTTCATCCCCATGCCGTTCGTGCCGCCGCCGGGCGCGGCGCTGCCGGCGGGCTGCCGGCCCGGCCCGGACGCGCGGGAGGTGCGGGCCGTCACCGCGGTGGCGCGGCTGCTGCTGGCCGGGCGGATCGACCACGTGCAGGCGCCCTGGCCGAAGCTGGACGAGGCGCTCGTCCTGCAGCTGCTGGCCGGGGGAGCGGACGACCTCGGCGGCCTGCTGCTGGACGGTGAGCTGGACCCCTCCGCCGGGCAGGAGCGGGGGCTGACGCTGACCCGGTCCGACGTCGAGCGCCTCGCCGCGTCGCTGGGGCGCGGGGTGCGCCGCCGCACCACCCGCTACGGCGAGGTGGCCGACCCGGCGCCAGCCCCGGCGTGAGCGGGGGGCCGGTGCCGGTGGGGGGCGCCGAGGAGGTCGACGTCGTCGTGGTGGGGGCCGGGTTCGCCGGCATCGGGGCCGCGGTGCACCTGGCGCGGCGGGGCCGGGAGTCGTTCGTGGTCCTGGAGCGCGCCGGCGACGTCGGCGGGACGTGGCGGGAGAACACCTACCCGGGGGTGGCGTGCGACGTGCCCGCCCACCTGTACTCGTTCTCCTTCGCGCCGAACCCGTCGTGGTCGCGGGTGTTCGCGCCCGGCGCGGAGATCCACGCCTACCTGCGCGCCGTGGCCGCGGAGGTCGCCGACCGGGTGCGGTTGCGCACCGAGGTCCGCTCGGCGCGCTGGGACGAGACCACCGGCCGGTGGGAGGTGGGCACGAGCGCGGGCCGGTTCCGCGCCCGGGTGCTGGTGCTCGCCGCCGGCCGGCTCACCGAGCCGCGCCTGCCCGACGTGGCGGGGCTGGACTCCTTCGACGGGCCGGTGGTGCACTCCGCGCGCTGGCGCGAGGACGCCGGGTGGGACGGTGCGCGCGTCGGCGTGGTCGGCGCCGGGGCCAGCGCCGTGCAGGTCGTGCCCGAGCTGGCGCGGCGGGCCGCGAGCGTGACCGTGTTCGCGCGCAGCGCCCCGTGGGTGGTGCCGCGCGGGGACCGGCCGTACTCGCCGGACGAGCGGGCCGCCTTCGCCGCCGACCCGGACGCGGTGCGGCGGCTGCGCGAGGAGGTCTTCGCGGCGATGGAGACCGGCATCGCGGCCCGCCTGCGGGTGCCGGCGGAGCTGGCGCGGCTGCGCGAGCGCGCGCTGGCGCACCTGGCGGCGCAGGTGCCCGACCCGGCGCTGCGCGCCGCGCTCACCCCGGACTACGAGGTGGGCTGCAAGCGGGTGCTGCTCTCGGACGGGTTCTACCCGGCGCTGCAGCGGCCCGGGGTGCGCTGGGTGCCCTCGGCGCTGCACCGGCTCCAGGGCCGCACGGCCGTGGCCGCGGACGGCACCCGGGCCGAGCTGGACGCCCTGGTGCTGGCCACCGGGTTCGTCACGACCGCGCAGCCGTACGCCGAGCTCGTCACCGGCCGCACCGGCACGCTGGCGCGCGCCTGGGCGCGGGGGATGGTCTCGCACGCCTCCACGGTCGTGCACGGCTTCCCGAACATGTTCGTGCTGGACGGCCCGAACGCCACGCTGGGGCACAACTCCGCCGTGCACGTCATCGAGAGCCAGCTCGGCTACCTGGTCGGTGCGCTGGAGCACCTGGCCCGGGTGCCAGGGCCGCTGGAGGTCGGCGAGCGGGCGCAGCGGGAGTACACCCGGCGGCTGGACGAGGCCGCGGCGGGCACGGTGTGGCTGCGCGGCGGCTGCTCCAACTGGTACGTGGACCCGCGCAGCGGCCGGCTGACGCTGCTGTGGCCGGACACCGCCACGGCGTTCCGCGAGCGCAACGGCACCTTCGACCCGGCGCCGTTCGCGACCTGAGACCGGCGCGCCGCAGTGACGCGGTGACGCGGTGCGTGGTGCCGCGGTCGGGTCTCAGCCGCCGGCGAAGGGCGGCAGCACGTCGAGGACGGCGCCGGCGGGCAGGACGTCGGCGCGGTCGGCGGCCACGCCGTCGAGCAGGAAGCTGCAGGCGGCCAGCACGCGGGTCAGGTCGGCGCCGCGGGCGGCGCCCACCGCCGCGACGAGGTCGCCGACGGTCGCGCCGGCAGGCAGGGCGACGCGCTCCTCCTCCACGCCGGCCGCGGCGGCGGCCCCGGCGAAGTAGCGCACGCCGACGGTGTCGCCGGCGCCGGTGCTGGTGGGGGTGCTGCCGGCCGTCCGCTGGGTCACCGCTCAGCCTCCGATCGAGCTCATGGGGCGGGTGGGGTGCAGGAACGACGGGTCGTCGATGTCGTGGCCGGGCAGCTTGCCCCACATCGCGGCCCGCCAGGTGGCGGCGAGCTCGTCGTCGCTCGCCCCGGCGCGCATCGCGTCGCGCAGGTCGGTCTCGGTGGTGGAGAACAGGCAGGTGCGCACCTGCCCGTCGGCGGTCAGGCGGGTGCGGTCGCAGTCCCCGCAGAAGGGGCGGGTGACCGAGGCGATGACGCCGACGTCGCCGGTGCGCCCGTCGCCGTCGGTGACGTCCCAGGTCTCGGCGGGGGCGGACCCCCGGGCGGAGCCGGGACGGGGGGTCAGGTCGAAGCCGGCGCGCAGGGAGGCGAGGATCTCGTCGGCCGTCACCATGTCGCTGCGCTGCCAGGTGCCGTGCGGGTCCAGCGGCATCTGCTCGATGAACCGCAGGCGGTACCCCTCGCGCAGGGCCCAGCGCAGCAGGGGCACGGCCTCGTCGTCGTTGGTGCCGCGCAGCAGGACGGCGTTGACCTTCACGGGGGCCAGGCCGGCGTCGGCGGCCGCGCGCGCACCGGCCAGCACGTCGGCGTGGCGGTCGCGCCGGGTGATCGAGGCGAAGCGCGCGGGGTCGAGGGTGTCCAGCGAGACGTTGACGCGGTCCAGGCCGGCGGCGGCCAGGGCGCGGGCGCGCCGCGCCAGCCCGATGCCGTTGGTGGTCAGGGAGGTGCGCACGCGCTCGCCGCCGGGGGTGCGCAGCGCGGCGGTGGCGGCGACGACGTCCTCCAGGCCCCTGCGCAGCAGGGGCTCGCCGCCGGTGAAGCGGACCTCGCGCACCCCCAGCTCGCGCACGGCCAGGCCGACGAGCCGGACCACCTCGGTGTCGTCGAGCAGCGCCGGGCGCTCCAGCCAGGGCAGACCCTCGGGCGGCATGCAGTAGTGGCAGCGCAGGTTGCAGCGGTCCGTCAGCGACACGCGCAGGTCGCGGGCGGTGCGCCCGTGCCGGTCGCGCAGCGGGCCGCTGCGGAAGCGCGCGTCCGCGGTGTCGACGGGCCCCTGGCCCGCCGGGCGCACGGAGGGCAGCCCCAGGTCCACGCTCGTCACGCCCCCACCCTAGGCGGCCGTCCCGGGAGGCCGCGCGGGCTCACCCGCGCGAAAGCCCTCTGTAACACAATGGTCACGATCTGCTCCGCGGCGCGATTTCGACTCGATCGTGACTGGCTTTCGACCGATCAGAGGCGTACGGTCAAGGTGAACGAAAGATGAACGGGAGGTGCCACATGAACGACATCCAGGCCAAGAAGGTGGGAGCTTCCCGCGGCCCGAAGGCTCAGTGGGTGACGGTGCGCGACGCGAAGGGGCGCCCCCACCTCGAGATGCGGTGGAACGTGCCGAGCGCGACGTCGCGCCCGGTGCCCGTGCACCGCGCCGCCTGAGGATCACCGCCGCCGGATGATCCCCGAGGAGGGGCCGGTCCGCCACTCAGGCGTGGTGGACCGGCCCCTCCTCGCGTCCTGAACCGCGCCAGAACCGCGTCAGCCGGCGAACATGCGCGCGTTGGCCGCCTCCACGTCCGCGTACTGGCGGCCCGCCTGCGCCAGGGCCCGCTGGATCTCCTCCAGGGAGGCCCGCACCCGGTCCTGCGTGCCGCGCCACTGCGCGCTCAGCGCCTGGAACCCCGCCGCCGCCTGCCCCTTCCAGCACGACTCCAGGTCCAGCAGGTGGCGCATCATGCCGTCCACCTCGCTCGCCAGGTTCGCCGCGGAGGCGGACACGGCGGCGCTCGCCTGCTCCACGCGCGCGCTGTCGACCTCGAACCTGCTCATGGGATCCTCCATCCGCGCGGGACGTCCGCGCCGCGTGGGGGAGAGCCGTCCCTCCCCGCCGGGAGACCCGACGCTAGGCGGCCCGAGGAGCCCGGTGCCGAGGTCGTCCACAGCCGCGTCCCGATCCGCTCGCGACGGGCGCCGGTGGACACCGCGACGCGACGGGCGCCGGGGGAGGGGCCTGCTGTGAGCGTGCTCGTCGACCCGCCCCGCTACCCCGCCCACGGGCGCTGGTGGGCGCACCTGGCCAGCGACTCCTCGCTCGAGGAGCTGCACGCCTTCGCCGCAGCCCTGGGCGTGCCGCGCGGCGCCTTCGAGGGCGACCACTACGACGTGCCCGCCGAGCTCGTCGAGCGGGCCGTGGCCCGGGGGGCCGAACCCGTCGCCACCCGCGAGCTGCTGCGCCGCGTGCGCGCGTCCGGGCTGCGCACCCCCAAGCGGCGCGGCGAGAAGGTCCTCGGCACCGCCGTCGTCGCCGGCGCCCGCGTGGACGTCGTGCGCGCCGCGCGCGTGCCGGCCCCGCACGGCACCCACGGGCTGCTCGTGCTCACCGGCGCGGGGGTGCTCCTGGCGGCCGGCGGCCGGCTGCCCGCCCCGGCCGGGCCCGGCGAGCGCACCGTGCTCGGCTTCCGCCGCACCTGGCGGCGCGCCGGCGACGCCGGCACCGCCGGCAGCACCGCGGTCGTGCACGACGGCCTGCTGCTGCCCGCCGAGGGGGAGCGGCCCGCCGCCGGGGTGCGTGCCGTGCCGCTGGACGACCCCGCCGTCGCGGCCGCCTGGTGGTGGCCCCTCGCCCGGGAGCGCGCGGGGCGCTGAGCACCGGTGGCCCACCGCGGGGGGGGGGGGGGGGGGGGGGGGGG
>NZ_JBBBEM010000004.1:0-5297 GCF_037154035.1 Kineococcus sp. G2
CGCGAGGGCCCGGCCGCGGGTGCGGCCGGGCCCTCGCGCGCTGGACGTGCCCGGATCAGCTCTCCGGGCGAGCGGTCAGGGTGGCGGTCAGCGTCTCCTCGGCACCGTCGCGCACGACGGTCAGCTCCACCTCGCTGCCCACCGCGACCTCGCGGACCGCCGCCGTCAGCGCCTCGTAGCCGGCGGTGAACTCCCCGTCCACCGCGGTGATGACGTCACCGGCCTGGAGGCCGGCCTCGGCGGCCGGGGTGCCCTCGCTGACCGCGGCGACCTGCGCGCCGGTGCGGGTCACGTCGCCCACCGTCACCGCCGGGTCCTCCTGGGTCAGGCTCACGCCCAGCCAGGCGTGCTCGGCGGTGCCGTCGGCCACGAGCTGGTCGGCGATCATCGTCACCTCGTTCGAGGGGATCGCGAAGCCCAGGCCGATGCTGCCGGACTGCGCCGACGCCGACGAGCTGAGCGTGGCGATGGAGGAGTTCACGCCGATGACGCGGCCGCTGGAGTCCAGCAGCGCCCCGCCGGAGTTGCCGGGGTTGATCGCCGCGTCGGTCTGGATGGCGTTGGTCGCCACCGTCTCCGCGGTCGTCTGCTGCCCGGACTGGCCGCCGAACTGGCCGCCGAACGGGCTCTGCTGGCTCTCGCTCTGCACGGTCGTCACCACCGGCCGGTCCACCGCGGAGACGATGCCCGTGGTGGCGCTGCCGGCCAGACCCAGCGGGTTGCCCAGCGCCATGACGGCCTGCCCGGGCACGACCTCGTCGGAGTCGGCGAACGTGGCCGCGACCAGGTCGGCGGGCGGGTCCTGCAGCTGCAGCACCGCCAGGTCGGTCGCGGGGTCGGTGCCCACGATCGTCGCCTCGTACTGGCGGCCGTCGCTGAGGGTGATGACGATCTGCGCGTCCGAACCGGCGCCGGTGACGACGTGGTTGTTCGTCACGACGTGGCCCTGCTCGTCGTAGACGACGCCGGAGCCCACGCCGGAACCCTGCGCGGAGCTCACGCCCACCGCGACGACGCTGGGGGAGACGGAGTCCGCCACGGCCTGCCAGTTGACGGTCGTCTCGCTGACGCCCTGGATGGTGCCGCCGGAGCGGGCGGAGGCGGTGGTGCTCGTGCCCGTCTCCTGCCCGAAGGCGCCCAGCAGGCCGGCCGTCAGGGCGCTGGCGGCCACGGCGCCGGCGACGGCGATGCCCGCCACCCCGGCCCAGCCGGGGCGCCGGCGCGGACCGCGCCCGCCACCACCGCCACCGCCGGAACCGCCGTCGCCGTTCCCGGGAGGGGTGGGGCCGCCGGGCGTCGCCCACGGGTCGTGGGGCTGAGCGCCCTGCGGGCCGTGGGGCGGGTAGCCGTGGGGGGCGACCCCCTGCAGCGGCTGGGTGGGGTAGCTGCCCGGGTAGGTGTGCTGGGCCGGGGCCTGCGGCGCGGTGGGGGTCCCGCCGTCGGGGTCGGGGCCGTACCCGCGGGCCTGGACCGCGGTGCCCGCGGAGGGGGGGCCGCCGAAGGGCGCGGTGCTGCTGTCGACGGTGCGGTGCTTCTCGGCGGTGCGGTCCATCCTCGTTCACCTCTGGTGTGCGGTGCCGGCGGGGCGCGGGGAGCCGGTGCTCCCCGCCCTGCGGGGGCGCGCCCCCGTCTCCCCTCCATTGACGGTCCCCGCCCTGCACGGGTACCCGGAACGGGCTGGACGTCAGCTGTGAATCCGGGGACCGGTGCGCTCGTCGCCGGCGGGACCGTCCCCGCCGGCGTGGTCCTCCCCGCCCGCCCCGTCGCCGGGCCGGGCCGGCGCGGCCCGGAAGCGCACCCGGAACGTCGCGCCGCCGCCCGGCGTGGGCACCGCGGCCACCGTGCCGCCGTGACCGGCCACGATGCTCGCCACGATCGCCAGGCCCAGTCCCGAGCCGCCGCCCGTGCCGCGGCGGCGGGAGGCGTCCAGCCGGTAGAAGCGCTCGAACACCCTCTCGGCCTCCTCCGGCGGCAGGCCGGGGCCGTGGTCGCGCACCTCCAGCACCGACTCCGGCCCCGACGGGCCCGCCACCAGGCCGACGGCGACCTCCACCGGGGTGCCGGCCGGGGTGTGGTGCAGGGCGTTGCCCAGCAGGTTCGTCACCACCTGCCGCACCCCCGCCTCGTCGGCCAGCACCACCGCCGAGGCGGGGCCGGTGCCCTCCTGCACACCCACCAGCCGCACCCGCCGGTCCGGGGCGAGCGCCCGCGCGTCGTGCACCGCGTCGGAGGCCACGACCACCAGGTCCACCGGCTCGCGGCGGCGGTCGGGGCGGCGCTGCGCCTCGTCCAGCCGCGCCAGGGCCAGCAGGTCCTCCACCAGCCGGCCCAGGCGCGTGGACTCGCCCTCGATGCGGCCCATGACGTGCGCCACGTCCTCCTCGCCGCGCACCGCGCCCTGCCGGTACAGCTCCGCGAAGCCGCGGATCGCCGCCAGCGGGGTGCGCAGCTCGTGGCTGGCGTCGGCGACGAAGCGCCGCATCTGCTCCTCGGAGCGCTGCCGGGCGCGGAAGGAGTCCTCGATGCGGGCCAGCATCGTGTTCAGCGCCTGCGCCAGCCGGCCGATCTCCGTGCCCGGCGGGGCCCGCCGCACCCGGCGCGACAGGTCGCCGGCGGCGATGGCCGACGCGGTGCGCTCGATGTCGTCCAGCGGCCGGAAGGAGCGGCGGATCGCCAGCGCGGCCAGGCCCGTGCCCAGCAGCAGCACCGACGCGCCCGCCAGCAGGGCGACCGTCCGGTAGCGCGCCAGCGTCTCCCGCACGCCCTCCAGCGGCACGGCCACCACCGCGTTGACGGGCACGGTGGCGAAGGGGGAGGTCAGCACCCGCCACTGCCCGCCCCCGTCCTCGCCCTCGACGGTGAAGGCGGTGCCGGCCCGGGCGGCGACCAGCTCGCTCGTCACCTCCGGCAGGTCCGGGCGGCCGGTGCACCGGCGCGAGCCCTCCACCGGGGGGCAGACCTCGTCCAGGACGGTGCCGTCGGAGTCGGTCAGCAGCACGTAGAAGGACGAGAAGGGCACCGCGTCGCTGGGGTACCCCTGCGCCAGGTGGGACAGCGACGCCTCCGCCGCGACGAGCCCGCGGCCGCTCAGCTCGTCGTCGACCTGCCGCAGGAGGTTCGCGCGCAGCAGCGTCAGCGACACCCCGCCGAAGACCGCCATCGCCACCAGCAGCAGCAGCACGGCGATCAGCAGCAGCCGCGTCTGCAGCGGCAGCCGCTCCTCCGCGCCGCGCACCCGCCCGCGCCAGCGCTCCAGCACCGTCCCCGCCCGGCTCACCCGGCGTCCGAGGGCACGCGCAGCACGTAGCCGACCCCGCGCTTGGTGTGGATGAGCGGTGTCAGGCCCTCGGTGTCCAGCTTGCGGCGCAGGTAGGAGATGTACGACTCCACGATCCCCGCCTCGCCGTTGAAGTCGTAGTCCCACACGTGGTCCAGGATCTGCGCCTTGGACAGCACCCGGTTCGGGTTGAGCATCAGGAAGCGCAGCAGCTTGAACTCGGTGGGGGACAGCTCCACCGCCCGGCCCGCGCGGCGCACCTCGTGGGAGTCCTCGTCCATCTCCAGGTCGTGGAAGACGAGCCGGCCGGAGTCGGGCCCGGCCGGGCCACCGGTGCGCCGCAGCACGGCGCGGATGCGGGCCACCACCTCCTCCAGGCTGAACGGCTTGGTGACGTAGTCGTCGCCGCCGACGGTCAGCCCGGCCACCTTGTCCGCGGTGTCGTCCCGGGCGGTCAGGAACAGCACCGGCACCGGCCGGCCGCGCTCGCGCAGCTTGCGGGTGACGGTGAAGCCGTCCAGGTCCGGCAGCATGACGTCCAGCACCACCAGGTCCGGGCGCACCTTCTCGGCCAGCTCCAGCGCCTGGGCGCCGTCGGCCGCGGCCGTGACCTCGAAGCCGGCGAAGCGCAGGCTGGTGGCCAGCAGCTCGCGGATGCTCGGCTCGTCGTCCACGACGAGCAACCGGGCCTCCGGGGGGGTGTTCGCGCTCCTCACCCTCCCGATCCTGCCCCCGCCGGCTGGGAAGCACCTGGGGAGGCGCTGGGTCGCGCGGACGCGGGCGGCTGGCAGACTCCCGGGCGTGCTGCGCTCCGTGACCGCCACCCGGTACGTGCTGCCGCTGCGCGAGGGCGGCAGCATGCCGGGGCTGTGCGAGGCCGACGACCTGGGCACCTACGTCGTGAAGTTCTCCGGCGCCGGGCAGGGGCGCAGGGTCCTCGTCGCCGAGGTGCTCGCCGCGCGCCTGGCCGCCGCCCTGGAGCTGGCGGTGCCCGAGCTGGTGGTGGCCGAGGTGGACCCCGTCATCGGCCGCGGTGAGCCGGACGAGGAGGTGCAGGACCTGCTGCTGCGCTCACCGGGCGCGAACCTGGGCATGGACTTCCTGCCGGGTGCGCTCTCGTTCGACCCGGCGGTGGACCCGGTGGAGCCCGGCTGGGCGGCGCGGGTGCTGTGGTTCGACGCGCTGGTGCTCAACGTGGACCGCTCCTGGCGAAACCCCAACGCGCTGTGGTGGGGCGGGCGGCCCTGGCTGATCGACCACGGCGCGGCGCTGTACTTCCACCACGACTGGGCGCGCGCCGCGGCGAGCGCCGCCCGGCCGCTGCGCCACGCCGAGGACCACCTGCTGCTGGGAGCCGCCGCGGACGTGGCGGGCGTGGACGCCGCGTGCGCAGCGGCCCTGACCCCGGACGTGCTGCGCGCCGCGGTGGACGACGTGCCGGACGTGTGGCTGGAGGGGGAACCGGGCTTCGGTTCCGCGCGCCAGGTGCGCGAGGCGTACCTGGGGTGGTTCACCGCGCGGCTGGCGCCACCGCGGCCCTGGGTGGGCGAGCTGGCCGCCGTGCAGCGGGAGGCGCGCCGTGGCTGAGGGCCTGGACGTCTACGAGTACGCGGTGGTGCGGGTGGTGCCGCGCGTGGAGCGCGCGGAGTTCCTCAACGCCGGTGTCGTGCTGTGGTGCCGCGCGCGCGAGCACCTGGCCGCCCGCACCGCGCTGGACGCCGCGCGCCTGCGGGCGCTGGCGCCGGACGTGGACGCCGGCGCGGTGGCCCGGCACCTGGACGCGCTGGAGCGGGTGTGCGCGGACGACCCGGCCGCCGGTGCCGCCGCGTCCGAGGCGCGGGGGGCGCGGTTCCGCTGGCTGACGGCCCCGCGCAGCACCGTGCTGCAGACCTCCCCGGTGCACTGCGGGCTGACGGCCGATCCGGCCGCGGAGCTGGACCGGCTGCTGCGCGCCCTCGTCACCGGCCCCTGAGACGCCCCTGCCCCGTGGGTGGTGCCCACGGGGCGACCCCCGCGGTGA
>NZ_JBBBEM010000005.1:0-76535 GCF_037154035.1 Kineococcus sp. G2
GTGATCAAGGAAGTTGCAACTTCCTTGATCACCGCGGGGGTGGAGCGGGGTGGGTGCTCAGGCGCGGTAGACCTGGCAGACCGACGGGCGGGGCTGGCCCGTGCCGTCGTAGGGGAACGTGGACGCCGGGGCGTCGATGGTGGCGGTGTCGATCTCACCGGGGTGCTGCACGGCGACGAACACGGTGCGCCCGTCGTCGGCGATGACCGGGCCGCAGGCCTCCGCGCCGGCCGGCACGGACGCGAACTGCCGCACCTGGCCGCGGTTCGGGCCGTCCACGACGACCTCGAACAGGCCGTCGTTGGTGCCCAGCGTGCTGCCGTCCGTGGAGATCCACAGGTTGCCCGTGCTGTCGAACGCGACGTTGTCGGGGCAGGAGATCGGCGAGACCTGCGCGGGGTCGAAACCGCCGAAGTAGGTGCTCTGGTCCTCCGGGTCGCCGCAGACGAGGACGAGGTTCCAGAAGAACTCCGTCGCCGCGGCGTCGTCGCGGGCCTCGACGATCTCGACGACGTGGCCGTCCTTGTTGATCGGTCGCGGGTTCACCTCGTCGACGGCGGGCTTGTACAGGGTGCCGCGCTGGGTGTTGTTCGTGCACGCCAGGTACACGCGCCCGTTGACGGGGTTGCGCTCGACGTCCTCGGGGCGGTCCATCTTGGTGGCGCCCACGGCGTCACCGGCGGCGCGGGCGTTGACCAGCACCTCGTCGACCGACATGCCCGGGACGAGGGAACGGCCGTCCTTCGTCAGCTGCACCCAGCGGCCGCGGCCGTCGTAGCGCTCGTCCTCGATGCCGTCGCCCTCGAAGACGGCCACGTACAGGTCGCCGTCCTCCAGCAGCCGCATGTTGTGCTTGCGGTCGCCCTCGCGGTACTTGCGCTTGGAGATGAACTTGTACAGGTACTCGAAGCGCTCGTCGTCGCCCATGTAGGACACCGCGCGGCCGTCGGCGGCGATGGAGATGGTGGCGCCCTCGTGCTTCATGCGGCCCATGGCCGTGTGCTTGCGCGGCGTGGAGGTCGGGTCGGAGGGGTCCACCTCGACGACCCAGCCGAACCGGTTGGCCTCGTTGGGCTCGGCCGCCGCGCCGAAGCGCTCGTCGATGCGCTCCCAGCCGCGGCCGCTGCTGCCGTAGACGCCGTAGCGGTCGTCGTTCTCGCCGGGGCCCTCGCCGCCGGGCTCTTCGGAGGAGAAGAAGTAGCCGTTGAAGTTCTCCTCGCCGGACAGGACCGTGCCCCACGGCGTGGTGCCGCCGGCGCAGTTGGCGAAGGTGCCGATCGGCTTGCGGCCGGACGGGTCGGCGTTGGTGCGCAGCGCCTTCGCGCCGGCGGCCGGGCCGGTGAACTCCATCGGGGTCATCGGCGTGATGCGGCGGTTGAACTCCGAGCCGCGCACGTACGCCCACGGGGAGTTCTCGTCGGCGCGGCGCAGCTCCACGACGGACATGCCGTGGGCGGCCAGCGAGATGAGCAGCTGCTCGTCGGTGGCGTTCTCCGCGCCGTCCCAGTCGCGGAACATCAGTTCCTCGTTGGTGTACTCGTTGTTGCACACCAGCAGCGCCCGGTTCGGGTCCTGCATCGGGACGATGGTCGTGTAGTCGTTGTTGTAGCCGAACTGGCCCAGCTGGGCCTCGGCGGTCTGGTTCTCGAAGTCGAAGTCCGGCGCGCCGGGCAGGATCGGGTCGCCCCAGGAGATCAGCGGCGCCCAGGTCCAGCCGGCCGGCACGTCGAAGGAGTCCACGTCCGCCGGGACGGGCGCGATGACGTCGAAGTCCACGGCGTGGCCCGGGTCGAACGGGTCGGCCAGCAGGTTCACGTCGCCGGAGGCGCCGAAGGCGCCGGCGCTGGCCCGGGGGGCCTGCGCCACGGCGGCACCTGCGACGCCCAGGCCCACGAGCCCGGCGAGCACGCCGCGGCGGGAGACGGCCGAGCGGACGATGTCGCCGAAGTACGCGTTCTCGGTGCGGTTCGGGACCGGCTGCGCGCACGAGGTCGCGCAGCGGTAGTGGCAGGTCATCGAGCTGCGGCGCCCGGCGGGGGCGTAGGGCAGCAGTTCCAGCGTCGGGCGGCAGGCGTCCGTCGTCACGGGGGGATCTCCTCGGGCGGGGCGTCCAGCCGGGGCGGCACCCGGCCGTCGACCGCTCGGATGGCGGTCGTGCGCGGTGGACGTTAAGGATGCTGGGCGGCGGTTGAGGCTACCGGGAGGTGGAGCGAGGGTGAACCGTCGATGACCAGTAGCGAGCATGGTTTGCCTCACCTTCCTCGATGCGCTACCGGGTGTTGCGGCAGGATCACGCCATGAGCACCGCCGACGGCCTGCCCGTGGACAACCCGTTCGCCGCACCCAGCGAGCTGCCGTTCGGGCTGCCGCCGTTCGACCGGATCCGCGGCGAGCACTTCGCCCCCGCCTTCGACGCGGGGATGGCCGCCCACCGCGCCGAGCTGGACGAGCTGCTGGCCGCCGAGCTGCCCGCCGCGGAGTTCCTGGACGCGCTGGAGTCCAGCGGGCGGCTCCTGGCCCGCGCCGAGGCCGTCTTCTGGAACCTCACCGGCACCGACGCCGACGACGCCCTGCGCGCGGTGCAGGAGGAGTACGCCCCGCGGCTGGCCGCCCACCACGACGCCGTGCGCCTGGACCCGCGCGTGGTGGCCAGGGTGCGGGCCCTGCACGAGGACCCGCCGGCCGGGCTCGACGACGAGGCGCGCCGGCTGCTGGAGCGGCTGCACTCCGACGCCGTGCGCTCCGGCGCGCTGCTGGACGCCGCCGGCGCCGAACGGCTGCGCGAGCTGAACGCCGAGCTGAGCGCGCTGACGACCCGCTTCGACGTGGAGCTGCTGGCCGACACCAACGACCTGGCGGTGCGCTTCGCGGACGCCGCCGAGCTGGAGGGCCTGGCGCCGGCCGACCTCGCGCGCGCCGAGCGGGCCGCCCGGGACCGCGGTCTGGACGGCTACCTGCTGCCGCTGTCGCTGCCCACCGGCCAGCCCGTCCTGGAGCAGCTGCGCCGGCGCGAGACGCGCGAGCGCGTCCACCGGGCGTCCGTGGCTCGCGGCGGCCGCGGCGGCGAGCACGACACCCGCGCGCTGCTGCAGCGCATCGCGGCGCTGCGCGCCGAGCGCGCGCGGCTGCTCGGCTTCGCCGACCACGCCTCCTGGGTGGTGGCCGACGAGACCGCCGGCGACGTCGAGGCCGCCGTCGGCCTGCTGCGCAGGCTGGCCCCGGCCGCCGTCGCCAACGCCCGCGCCGAGGAGGCCGAGCTCACCGAGGTCCTCGTCGCCGCCGGCGAGGAGGCTCCCCTGCGCGCCTGGGACTGGGCGTGGTGCGCCGGGCGCCTGCGGCAGCAGCGGTTCTCGCTGGACACCGATCAGCTGCGACCCTGGTTCGAGCTGGAGCGCGTCCTGGTGGACGGGGTGTTCGCCACCGCCTCGGCGCTGTACGGGCTGTCGTTCACCGAGCGCGACGACCTGCCGGTGTACTCCGCCGGCGTGCGGGTGTTCGAGGTCGCCGGCCCGGACGGGGCGTTCGGGCTGTACCTGTTCGACCCGTACGCGCGCGCCACCAAGCGGGGAGGTGCGTGGATGAGCTCGTTCGCCGAGCAGTCCCGCCTGCTGGGGACCGCCCCCGTCGTCGTGAACTGCCTGAACGTGCCCGAACCCGCACCCGGGCAGCCGGCCCTGCTCACCGTGGAGGAGGTGGAGACGCTCTTCCACGAGTTCGGGCACACGCTGCACGGGCTGCTCTCCGACGTGCACCACCCGCGGTTCTCCGGCACGAACGTCCCCCGCGACTTCGTGGAGTTCCCCTCCCAGGTGAACGAGTTCTGGGGCTTCGAGCCGGAGGTGCTCCAGCGGTACGCCCGCCACCACGTCACCGGCGAGCCGCTCCCTCCCGGCACGGCCGAGGCCCTGCGCGAGGCCCGCTCGTTCGGGCAGGGGTTCTCCACCCTGGAGTACCTGGCCGCCGCCCTCCTCGACATCGCCTGGCACCGCCTGGCACCCGGGGACCTCGACGGCGCCGCACCCGACGACGTGCAGCGGTTCGAGGCCGCGGCCCTGGCCGAGGCGGGCGTCGCGCTGGAGACCGTGCCGCCGCGCTACCGCAGCACCTGCTTCCACCACGTCTTCGGGGGCGGGTACGCGGCCGCCTACTACTCCTACGTGTGGAGCGAGGTCCTCGACGCCGACGCCGTGGAGTGGTTCCGCGAGAACGGCGGGCTGCGGCGGGAGAACGGTGAGCACTTCCGCCGCACCCTGCTCTCGCGCGGCGGCGCCGTGGACCCGATGCGGGCGTACCGCGAGTTCCGCGGCCGCGACGCGCAGATGGAACCGCTGCTGCGCCGCCGCGGCCTGACCGCGGCCTGACCACCGCCCGACCACCGCCTGAGCGGGGCCACCCGGCCCGGACGGTGCGCGGCTCAGCGCCGCGCACCGTCTCAGCAGGCGGTCGCCACCCGGCGCGGCGCCCAGCGCGCGGACAGCTCGGCGGCCGGCACCGGCCGCGACCAGTGGTACCCCTGCGCCCGGTCGCACCCGAGCTCGCGCAGGGCGCGCGCGTGCTCGCCGTTCTCGACGCCCTCGGCGACCGTCTCCAGCCCCAGCGCGCGGGCCAGGCCGAGGACGGTGCGCACCAGCGCCGCGTCCTGCGGGCAGCTCATCCCCTGCACGAAGGAGCGGTCCACCTTCAGCACGTCCACCGGCAGCCGGCGCAGGTACGCCAGCGAGGAGTACCCCGTGCCGAAGTCGTCCACGGCGACGCGCACGCCGTGCGAGCGCAACCGGGCCAGGACGTCCCGGGCGCCCTCGCCCTCGCGCACCAGCACCGTCTCGGTGACCTCCAGCACCAGCGCCGACGCCGGCAGGCCGGTGTCCCGCAGCACCCCCAGCACCTCGGCGACCAGCCCGGGGCGCAGCTGCGCCACCGACAGGTTCACCGCCACGGTGAGCTCAGCCGCCCCCGCCGCGCGCCAGGCAGCGGTCTGCGCGCACGCCTCCCGGAGCACCCAGCTGCCCAGCGCCTCCACCGCGCCGCTCTCCTCGGCGACCGCGATGAACGCGTCGGGGGGCAGCAGCCCGCGGCTCGGGTGCTGCCAGCGCACCAGCGCCTCCACCCCGGTCGTGGACCCGTCGGCCAGGCTCACCGTCGGCTGGTAGTGCAGCCGCAGCTGCCCCTCGGCGGCCGCGACCGCCAGGTCCGCCTCCAGCTCCAGCCGGTCCGCCCGCGCCTCGCGCATCGAACGCTCGAACACCGCCACCGTCGGGCCGGTCGCCGGTCGGGCGGCGCGCTTGGCCGCGTACATGGCGGTGTCGGCGTCGCGCAGCAGCGTCCCCGCGGTCGTCCCCTCCTGCCCCGGCGCGGCCACGCCGATGCTGCACCCCACGGCGAGCGGACGCCCCTCGTGCTCCACGGGCAGGCGCAGCCGCTGCAGCAGGCGCTCGGCGAGGCGCACCGCGCCGGGCACGTCCACGTCGTCGAGCAGCACCGCGAACTCGTCGCCGCCCAGGCGGGCGGCGGTGTCCTGCGGGCGCAGGCACTCGCGCACCCGCTCCGCGCACGCCTGCAGCACCGCGTCCCCCGCCTCGTGCCCGCAGCGGTCGTTCACCGCCTTGAACCCGTCCAGGTCCAGGAACAGCAGCGCGGTGGGGCGCCCGCAGCGCTCGTGGTCCTCCAGGGCGGCGCCGAGCCGGTCCAGGAACAGCGCGCGGTTCGGCAGCCGCGTCAGCTGGTCGTAGAACGACTCGCGCAGCGTCCGCTCCGCGTGGGCGTCGTTGAGCGCCGCGCCCGCGTGCTCGGTGAACGTCGCCAGCAGGTGCCGGGTGGCCGGGACGGTGCCACCGGGGGCGTCCACGACCAGCAGCGCACCCACGGGCCGTCCGTGCACGCGCACCGGAGCGGCCCGCCAGGTGCAGTCCCCGTGCCGGCCGTGCACCTGCGCGTCCGCCCGCACCGCCTCGGCGCCGTGCCCGGCCAGGTCCGGGCACGACGGCGGCCCCCCGCCCGTGCCGTGCGCGCGCACCTCGAACCGGTCGCGGTGCAGCGCGTTCTCCAGCACCACGACGACCTCGTCGCCGCCCAGGACGCGCTGCGCCCCGTCGCACAGCAGGTCCAGCACCTCCTCCAGCGGCCGGCGGTGCGAGATCGCCCGCTGCAGCGTCAGCACCGTGCTCAGCACCAGCTCCCGCTCCTGCAGCGTGCGCAGCAGCTCCTCGCGCTCGCGCGCCAGCCGCTCACCGCGCTCGCGCTGCTCGCGCTCGCGCCGCAGCGCCCGGGCGGCCTGCAGCGCCTGGCCGAGCAGGCGCCCGGTGCCCAGCAGCAGCAGGCGCTCACCGGCGTCGAAGGGCTCCTCGGCGCGCGCGACGACCAGCAGGGCGGGAGCCGCCGGGTCGGGCACCTCCGTGCCGACGACCTCGGCGCCGGGCAGGCCGGGCAGGTCGACGGGGCCGCCGTCGCCCAGCGCCGCGAGCAGCGCGGCCGTGCTCGCCCCGTCACCGGGCAGCAGGCCGACAGCGGCCACCGGTTCGCCGGCGCGCACCACCGCGGCGACCTCGGCGTCCAGCTGCTCGGCCACCCACTGCACGGCGCGGGCCGCCATCGGGCGCGTCTGCCCGGCCTGCGCGAGCGTCGTCAGCAGCTCCACCAGGAGCAGCCCCTGCTGCCCGGTCTCCCCGGTGCTCACCGCGCGCCCCGTCCCGCGCTCACAGCGCCAGCGCGACGACGGTCTGGTTGTGGCAGCCCGCCGCGCCCGAGACGCGGGCGATCTCCCCGTTGCTGTAGTTGAGCAGCACGTCGGCACCCCCTGCCGCCTCCCGCGCGGCCCGGGCCTCGCGCAGCGGGCCGGTGCGGCTGAGCAGCTCGCGGCGCGCGACGCAGCTGAAGACGAGCATCCCGGCCGGGGCGGTGCCGCCCAGGGCGGCCGCGGCGTCCCGGCAGGCGCGGCGGGCGCCGTCGACCATGACCTCCTCGTCGCCGGCCATGACGTGCACCAGGCTGCCGTGCGGCACCTCGGAGACGAACGTCAGCGTCCGCTCGCGCGGGTCCACGCCCACGACGGTGCGCACCTCCTCGCGCCGGCGGCGCACCAGGCCGAGCGGGTGCGCGAACCCCAGGCCGGTCAGCGCGCCCTCGTCGAGCTCGCCGGCGTCCACGCCCAGGCGCTCCAGGTACACGTCCAGCGCGGGGCGGCCGTCCAGGCCCCGCACGTGGAACCCGTCGGAGTCGCTGACGACCATCGGTTCGCCCACCCGGTGCAGGCCGTGGGCGGCGCCCACGCCCAGCGGCCGGTCGGTGCCCAGCCACGCGCCCACCAGCCCGTTCTCGACGACCTCGACGGTGGTGCCGCCGGCACCGCCCGCCGCGCCGTGCAGCTGCCAGCTGCGCCGCGCCCGCGGGTCCCCGCCGGAGCCGCCACCCACGATCGGCACGGACGGGCCCAGCTCCGAGTACGCCCCGCGCACCACCGCCTGCTGCTGCAGGTCGGTGCCGTTGGGCAGCAGCAGCACCGTCGAGAACGGCCGGGAGGTGCCGCGGCAGGCCGCCGCGACCCGCGCGCCGCGCTCGTGCGGGTCCGCCTGCGCCCCGCGGGCCGTGCGCACCGACAGCCCCGGGCCCCCGAGCGCCGTGACCACCACGTCGGCGGGGGAGCCGTCGTCACCCGCGTACGCCGTCGCCGTGCTCGTGCCGACCACCGCGGCCCCGCCCGCGGCGGCGCCCACCCCGCCGGCGACGGCACCCAGGTCCAGGTCCCAGCGGGCCACGACGACCAGCAGCTCGGCGCGGCGCCCGGCGCGGGCGCGCTCCACCGCCAGCGCCGCGGACGCGGCGACGTCGGCACCGGCGTCCGCCGAGCCCACGGACAGCCAGCGGTCAGCGTTCACCCCCGCAGGATCGGCACCCGCCGGCGCCCGGTTGACCCGGTGCCGCCGCCTCGACCCGTTCGGCCCACCGGGCGCGTTCCCGGGTGCCGCCCTCCAGCGACCGGGCCGCGGTGCCGAAGCACCCGGGAGAGCACCCGGGGGAGCACCCGGGAACGCGTGCCGGCGGCGGTCGCCGGCACCCGGGCGCACCGGTGGGGGGACGCGGTGGACGAGAACGGTCAGCGGTTCGTCACGCGCGCTCCGCGCGGCGGCCACCTCCCGGTCGCCGCGGCCGGGCAAGGTGGGGGTGTGGTCAGCGCAGCTCCGCTCGCCCCGCCCCTCGTCATCGCCCACCGGGGTTACTCCTCGGTGGCGCCGGAGAACACGCTCGCCGCCTTCGAGGCCGCGCTGCGCTGCGGCGCCGACATGGTCGAGACGGACGCCCACCCCGCAGCCGACGGCTCCGCGGTGCTCATCCACGACGAGGTCGTCGACGCCACCACCGCCGGCCGCGGCCGCGTCGCCGACCTGCCCGCCGGCGAACTGGCCCGCCTGGACGCCGGCTCCTGGTTCTCCGCCGCCTACCGCGGCCAGCGGGTGCCGCTGCTGGCCGACCTGCTCGACCTGCTCGCCGGGCACCCCGGCGCCCAGCTGCTGCTGGAGCTGAAGGGCCGCTGGAGCGCGGCGCAGGTCGCCGCGGCGGTGGCGGACGTGCGCCGCGCCGGGGCCGTGGAGCAGGTGGTGGTGCAGAGCTTCGAGACCAGCACCCTCGCGCACGTGCAGGAGGTCGCGCCCGAGGTGCGCCGCGCCGTCCTGCTCGACGTGCCCGCACCCGACGCCCTCGCGCAGGGCCGCGCGCTGCGGCGCGACCTGGGCGTGCTGGCCTGCAACCCCTCCGTCGCGTCCCTCGTGGCGCGCCCCGGTGCCGTCGCCGAGCTGCACGCCGCCGGCCTGCAGGTGTGGTCCTGGACCGTCGACGAGCCGGTGCTGTGGCGGGCGCTGGCCGACGCGGGCGTGGACGGCCTCATCACCAACCGCCCCGACGGCCTGCGCGGCTGGATCGAGGCCCGCGCCGACCTGGGCTGCGAGCCCGCCGACCTGGTGCTGGCCGCCGCCAGCCAGGGCGGCCGGGCGCGCGCGGGCACCGCCGGGCAGCCGCGGCGCCCCGCCGCCCGGTAGGGCTCCGCGCCCGGCCCGCGCGCCGGGCCCGTCACCTCCGTGGCGGGCCGGGCGACCTCACTCGCCCGGCAGCACCCCGTCCGCGTCCGGCACGCCACCGTCGATGTCGTCGGCGTCCACGATCCGGTACGCGTAGCCCTGCTCGGCGAGGAACCGCTGCCGGTGCGCCGCGAAGTCCTGGTCCTTCGTGTCGCGAGCCACCACCGTGTAGAAGCGCGCCGCGCCGTGGTCGCCCTTCGGGCGCAGCACCCGGCCCAAGCGCTGCGCCTCCTCCTGGCGGGAGCCGAACGAGCCGGACACCTGGATGGCGACCTTCGCCTCCGGCAGGTCGATGGAGAAGTTCGCCACCTTCGAGACCACCAGCGTGGTGATCTCCCCGTGCCGGAACGCGTCGAACAGCCTCTGGCGCTCCTTCACCGACGTGTCGCCCTTGATGACGGGCGCGTCGAGACGGGCGGCGAGGTCGTCGAGCTGGTCGATGTACTGGCCGATCACCAGGGTGGGCTGCCCGGCGTGCTGCGCGATGAGCCGCTCCACCACGCGCGACTTCTCCGGCGACGTCGAGCACAACCGGTAGCGCACGTCGTCCTCGGCCGTCGCGTAGGCCAGGCGCTCGCCGTCCGGCAGCGTCACCCGCACCTCCACGCAGTCCGCCGGGGCGATGTAGCCCTGGGACTCGATGTCCTTCCACGGCGCGTCGTAGCGCTTGGGGCCGATGAGGGAGAACACGTCGCCCTCCCGGCCGTCCTCGCGCACCAGCGTCGCCGTCAGGCCCAGGCGGCGGCGCGCCTGCAGGTCCGCGGTCATCCGGAAGATCGGCGCCGGCAGCAGGTGGACCTCGTCGTAGACGATGAGGCCCCAGTCGCGCGCGTCGAACAGCTCCAGGTGCGGGTAGACGCCCTTCCGCTTCGTCGTCACCACCTGGTAGGTGGCGATCGTCACCGGGCGGATCTCCTTGCGGGCCCCGGAGTACTCGCCGATCTCGTCCTCCGTCAGGGAGGTGCGCTTGATCAGCTCGTCGCGCCACTGCCGCGCCGAGACGGTGTTCGTCACCAGGATCAGCGTCGTCGCGCGCGCCCTCGCCATCGCCCCGGCGCCCACGATCGTCTTGCCCGCCCCGCACGGCAGCACCACCACGCCGGAACCGCCGTGCCAGAAGCCGTCCACGGCCTCCGACTGGTACGGGCGCAGCGACCAGCCGTCCTGCGCCAGGTCGATCGGGTGGGCCTCGCCGTCGACGTAGCCGGCGAGGTCCTCCGCCGGCCAGCCCAGCTTCAGCAGCGCCTGCTTGAGGTTGCCGCGCTCGCTGGGGTGCACCGCCACGGTGTCGGGGGCGACGCGCTCGCCCAGCATCGGGGCGACCTTCCTGCTGCGCAGCACCTCCTCCAGCACCGGGGTGTCCAGGGCGTGCAGCACCAGCCCGTGCGCCGGGTCGTTCGCCAGCTGCAGGCGCCCGTAGCGCGCCATCGTCTCCGCGACGTCCACCAGCAGCGAGTGCGGGACCGAGTAGCGGGAGAACTCCAGCAGCGTGTCCACGACCTGCTCGGCGTCGTGGCCGGCCGCGCGCGCGTTCCACAGGCCCAGCGGCGTCAGCCGGTAGGTGTGCACGTGCTCGGGGGCGCGCTCCAGCTCCGCGAACGGGGCGATCGCCGCGCGGGCGTCGCCCGAGCGCGGGTGGTCGACCTCCAGGAGCAGCGTCTTGTCGCTCTGGACGATGAGGGGGCCGTCGGTCACGGGGCGTTCAACCCCGCGCGGCGCGCCGTGCTTCCGCGACGCGCCGCGGTGCTGCCGGTGAGGGGGCTCACGCCTCGACCAGGCCGCCCACCGAGCCGAAGTCGTACTCGCCGCCGTCGTAGCCGTACTGCGCGCCCTGCTGCGCGGCCCAGGCGACGAACGCCACGACGGCCACGACGAACAGCACCGTCAGCGCGATCGTCACCCAGGAGATGATCTTGCCGGCGAGGAGGAAGCCCAGCCCGCGCCGGGCGCCCTGCGAGGCGACGATCTCCCGGCGGGCGGCCGGGGTCAGCGCCAGGGACACGATCGAGGCGATCCAGCCCAGCCCGGTGCCCAGCAGCACCAGGCCGCCGACGGCCGTCCACAGCACCGCGTGCGCCGACCCCGTCACCGGCGGCTCGCCGTACGGGGGTACGGGCTGGCCGTAGCCCTGGTCGTAGCCCTGGTCGTAGCCCTGGTCGTAGCCCTGGCCGTAGCTCTGCCCGTAGTCCTGGTCGTAGCCCTGCGGGTGCCCCGCGGCCGGGACCCGGTCGTGGCCGTACGGGGACGGCTGGTCGTACCCCTGGTCGTACCCCTGCGCGTGGCCCCGGTCGCCGTAGGGGTCGTGCGCGTCCCCCGCCGGGCGTCCCGCGTCGTCGGGCTTCTCCCACCACGAGCGCTGCTGCCCGTCCCGCTCCGGCTCACCCATCGCCTGCCCCCTCCGACCCGTCGCACCGCTGCGCCCGCGGCGGCGGGCGGGTGCCGACGCTAGCCGACACCGGCTGCCCTCACTCGTCCCGTACCGCCACTCCGGTGACGCGGTGCACCGAGAAGGTGCGCACCGCCCCGTCCGCGCGGTCCAGGGCGGTGATCCGGCCGCCCGCCACCTCGATCGGCTCCACGAGGTGCCGGCGCGGTGCCCCGTCGGCGTCGGCGTACCCGATCCACGCCGCGCGGCGCTCCGCGGCGGCCTGCCGCAGCAGCACCAGGGACGTGGAGGGGTCCAGGTGGTCCAGCGCCGGGGCACCGACGTGCTCGGCGCGGCGCCGCTCACCGGCCTCGGCGTCCTCGTCACCGGTGCGCAGCGAGCGCACGGCCGCCGTGAGCAGCGCCGGCGACGGCGGGGGAGGCTCACCGGTGACCGGGCGGGGCGGGGTCCGCGGGCCGCTGCGCAGCACCGGGGGCCGGTGCACCAGCAGCTCCCCGCCGGGCCCCTCGGCGGCGGGCGCCAGGCCCACCGCCCGCAGCACCGCCAGCACCTCGTCGGGCTCGGCCTGCGCGGCCAGCACGGTCGGCGCCAGGGGGCGCAGCCCCAGCGCCGCGCAGCGGCGCTCGGTCAGCAGCTCGGCCAGCACGGCCGGGTCCTCGGCGCGCACGTAGCTGCCCGCGCGGCCCACCCGCACCCGTCCGTGCCGGCGCGCCACGTCGCGCACCAGGTACTCCAGCGGCTGCGGCACCCCGGTGGCGGAGACGTCGGCGAGGAAGCGCAGCGCGTCGTCGGCGGTCAGCCCCTCGTCCAGGCCGTGCCGGACGGTGCCGGCGTCGAACCGGTAGACGGTGGCCCCGCCGCGGCTCTCCACCCGCGCCAGGGCGGCCAGCCGTTGCGCCAGGTGGCTCTCCAGCGGCCCGGGGGCCACGGCCGTCAGGTCCGCCTGCAGCAGCACCCGCGTGACCGGGGCCGGCAGCGCCGCCGCCAGCACCGCCGCCGCGGCGTCCTCGTCGCCGTCCAGCAGCGCGCGCCCGGCGGGCGAGAGCGCCCCGGCGCCGAGCACGCCCAGCCAGCCGGCGTCGCGCAGCGCGGAGCGCACCAGCTCCTCGCGCAGCCGCCCGGCGCGCCGGGGCGCCTCCCAGCGCAGGAGCGCCGCGAGGTCGTCCGCGTCGACGGCGCCGCCCTCCCCGGCGGCCGCCAGCTGCGCCAGCACCGAGCGGCGCACGGCGAGGGCCGCGCCGCGGTCCAGGTCGGGGCCCAGCGCGTTGCGCAGGGCGTCCTTGGCGTCCCGGGTGCCCACCAGCGCCGGCACCCGGGTGGAGCCCAGCCAGGGGCGGGCCAGGTCCAGCCAGCGCACGGGCACGTCCTCCTCGCGCCAGGCGTCGAAGGCCGGGGTGGGCAGCCAGCGCGGCTCCACCTCGGCGTCGTCGGCGACCAGGCCCGCCAGGTGGGCGACCTCGGCCACCAGTGCGGCGGTGGCCTCGTCCACCTCCAGCGCGGCGGCGGTGCGGCGCAGCTCGCGCACCCCCACGCCGCCGGCGCGCAGCACCGGCGGGGGAGCGGCGCCCCACAGCAGCCCCAGCTCCTCCACCAGGCGGCACGCCTCGGCCGCGGCCTCCGCCGACGCGGCGGCCACCTGCTCCGGGCGCCGCCGCTGCACCCGCGGCGCCGGCGCCTCCCGGTCGGGCGCGCGGTGCACCCGGCCGCCGCGCAGCGCCAGGCCCACCTCGCGCGGCAGCACGACCGTGCCCGGGCCGGACACCGCCAGCAGCCCGTGCGCCAGCAGCCAGTCCACCGGGCCGGTGGCGCCGGCCGCCCGCACCTGCCGGTCGGCGCGCTCCACCGATCCCGTCGGCGGGCCCCACGTCAGCTTCTCCAGCAGCGCGCGCACGCCCTCGGGCGCGTCGGCCAGCAGGGGTTCCAGCACGGCGGCGTCGCCCAGGTGGGCGGCCAGCCGGCCCAGGGCGGCCTCGGGGTCGTGGGTCACCGGCAGGCCGAGGTCCTCCAGGAGCTCGGCCAGGCGCTGCGGGGAGCGGCGCCCCAGCGCCTCGGCCAGCGGCGGCCCCAGGCCCGCGGGGTGCGGGCCCAGCAGGTCGCGCACCGCGTGCACCAGGTGCAGCCGGCGGTCCGGCCCCCACAGCAGGGCCCGGGCGCGCAGCCGCGCGAGCACGTCGTTCGCCCTGGCTCCCCACGCGCGGGTGACCGCCGTGGCGCTGGTGGGGGTGGGCAGCACGGCCAGCACCTCCGCCACCTGCAGCGCGGGGGTGTCGAGGGCGTCCAGCGCCCGCTGCACGCTGGCGCGGGTGGTGGCGCGGGTGGCCAGCGCCGTCGTCGAGCCGGGCAGCGGGGAGGCCAGGTCGGGGCGGGCGGCGAGCAGCGCCTCCAGCTCGTCGTCGCCGCGCGCGCGCAGGTCCTCCGCGAGGGAGCGCGGGGTGCTGCGGGCGGGGGTGGCCATCCGGGCGAGTCTAGGTCGGGGCCGCGCGGGGCGCCTCAGCGCGCGGGCGAGAGCGGCGGGTGCGCGGGCGGGTGCGCGGGCAGGTGCGCGGGCAGCCCGAAGTGCGCGAACAGCCGGGTGTCCAGGAACGAGGTGATGCGGCGGACGCGCCCCTCGCGCAGGTCCAGCACGTGCAGCGCCCACGGCACCAGGCGCCCGTCCGCCCCGCCCGGCTTGTACTGGGCGAACGCCGGCGAGCCGTTGGCGTCCGTGCGCAGCAGCCGCGAGCCGCGGCACGCGCGGCCGGGGCCCACCATCCAGCGCACCACGTCCCGCGGTCCCGACAGCCACATCTCGAACGGCGGCATGTTCTGCGTGACGTCCTCGGCCAGCAGCGCCACGAAGGCGTCCATGTCGTAGGACTCGAAGGCCCGCACGTACCGCTCCAGCAGTTCGCGGTGCTCGGCGTCCAGGTCCGTCCCGCCGGCGCCGGTGAGGGCGTCGGGGTCCACGTCCGGGCGCGCGGCGAGGGTGGCGCGGGCGCGCTGCAGGGCGCTGTTGACCGACGCCGTCGACGTCTCCAGCAGCCCGGCGACCTCCTCGGCCCGCCAGCGCAGCACGTCGCGCAGGACCAGCACCGCGCGCTGGCGCGGGGGCAGGTGCTGCAGGGCCGCGACGAACGCCAGGCGGATGGACTCGCGCGCCACCGCCACGTCGGCCGGGTCGCCCGCCTCGGGCAGCACCCGGGTGTCGACCATCGGCTCCAGCCAGGTGTCCTCCGGCCGCCGGGCGGCCAGCGAGGCCTCCACCGGCTCCCACGCCGCGGCGGACAGGTCCATCGGGCGGGCCCGGCGCCCGCGCGACTCGATCGCCGTCAGGCACACGTTGGTGGCGATGCGGTACAGCCACGAGCGCAGCGACGAGCGGCCCTCGAAGCCGGCGGCGGAGCGCCAGGCGCGCAGCAGCGTCTCCTGCACGGCGTCCTCGGCGTCGAACGCCGAGCCGAGCATCCGGTAGCAGTAGCCGGTCAGCTCGCGGCGGTGCGCGGCCAGGAGCGGTTCGAGGTCGGCGGCCGCGACCCCGGGAGCGTCGGCGACGGGCGCGGCGACGGTGCGATCGGACGGGGCGGGGGCGGGGATCGTCACGCCGCACAGACAAGCACGGGGCACCGACACGGCGGGAGACCTCGTGTGAACCGCATCACGATCGGGCTCGTCGTCGCGGTGCTCACAGGTGGGGGAGCTACGGTCTCCCGCACCGACCGAGTGCTCGGTCGGTCGGGTGACGCGGTCGTCGCCCGGGATCTCGAGGAGGCGTCGTGGCCCTGTCGAACACACCCCCCGTCCCCGCCGCCGGTGCGCCCGCCCCCACCGGCGCGGGCGTCCCCGCCGGCGGGGGACCGAGCGCGCCGCGCTCGTTCGTGGTGACGCTGACCCTGGCCCAGTTCGGGCTGTTCCTGGCCCTGCTGGCCCCCGTCATGGTGACCATGCAGCTGAAGGCCTCGCAGCTGGACCCGGTGGACCCGGCGTCCGTCATCGGCGCGGTCCTGCCGTGGGGCGCGCTCGGCGCGTTCATCGCCAACCCGCTGTTCGGGATGCTCAGCGACCGCACCCGCAGCCGCTTCGGCCGCCGCCGCCCCTGGATCCTCGGCGGCGCGCTGGTCTTCACCGCGGCCCTGGTGTGGGTGGCCGGTGCGCCCAGCGTGCTGCAGCTGGGCATCGCCTGGTTCGTCGCGCAGGTGGCGGCCAACGCCGTGCTCGCCTGCCTCATCGCCGCGGTCGCCGACCAGGTGCCCGAGCGCCAGCGGGCCACCGTCTCCTCGTGGGTGGGCATCGCGCAGAACGCCAGCGTCCTGCTCGCCTTCGTCATCGCGGTGCGGTTCACCTTCAGCATGTGGCCGCTGTTCCTGGTGCCGGCCGCGATCGGCCTCGTCACGGTGCTCGTCTTCGTCGCCCGCCTCGACGACACCCCGCACCCCGAGCCGCGCGAGCCGTTCGACCTGAAGGCGTTCGCCCGCACCTTCTACACGAGCCCGCGGAAGAACCCCGACTTCGCGCTCGCCTGGTGGTCGCGCTTCTTCATCATCTTCGGCTCGTTCATGTTCACCACGGTGCGCGTGCTGTACCTGGAGCACTCCTTCGCGCTGGACGCCGGCGGCGCCACCCTCGTCGCCCTAGTCGGCGTCGCCGTCTACACCGTCGCGCTCGTCGTGGCCGCCCGCGCCGCGGGGTGGGCCTCCGACCGCTTCGGGCAGCGCAAGGTGTTCGTCGCCCTGTCCACGGTGCTGTTCGCGGTGGGTCTGGTGATGCTCGCCCACGTGGAGACCACCGGCGGCTTCTACCTCGCCGAGGTCGTCATGGGCCTGGCCTACGGCGTGTACCTGGCCGTCGACACCGCCCTGGTCATCGACGTGCTGCCCTCGTCCGAGGAGGCCGGCAAGGACCTCGGCGTGCTCAACATGGCCAACGCCCTGCCGCAGAGCCTGGCGCCGGCCGCGGCCGCCGCCCTGCTCGCCGTCGGCAGCGCCACGAGCGAGAACTACGGCCTCATGCTGTGGGTCGCGGGTGTCGTCACCGTCCTCGGGGCCGTGGCGATCATGTTCGTCCGCAAGGTCCGGTGAGCGCGGTGGCGGTGCAGACTGTCGCCGTGACGACCGCTCCGACCACCCCCGCCGCCGCCCGCGAACGGGCCCTCGACGTGGCGCTGGAGCTGTTCGGGGCGCGCGGCTACCGCGGCACCGCCATCGCCCTGGTGGCGCAGCGGGCGGGGCTCAGCCAGTCCGGCCTGCTGCACCACTTCCCGACCAAGGCCGCGCTGCTGACCGCCGCCCTCGCGCACCGCGACGCCCGCACCACCCCGGTGCTCGTCGGGCGCGAGGAGCCGGTCGGGTGGGCGGCGTTCGAGGGGCTGCAGCGCCTCGTGGCCGCCAACGCCCGCGACCGCGCGTGGGTGGAGCTGTTCGTGACGATCTCCGCGGAGGCCGTCGACCCGGCCCACCCGGCGCACGAGTGGGCCCGCGACCACTACGCGGGGATCACCGCCTGGATCAACGCCGCCCTGCGCGCGGGGGTCGCCGCCGGGGAGGTCTCGCCCGAGGCCGACGTCGACGCGATCACGGCCGCCACCGTCGCCGTCATGGACGGCCTGCAGGTGCAGTGGCTGCACTCCGGCGCCGCCGAGGGCACCGCGATGGTCGCCGGCTTCCGGGCCTTCGCCGAGTCGATGCGAGCCCGCTGGGGCACCGCCGGCTGAACCGCCCGCGCCCCCGCGCACGGCCCCGCCCCTCCCCGGGGCGGGGCCGTGCGCGCGTCAGCCCCCGGCGAGCGGCGCCACCGACGCCATCGACGCCGGCAGGTCCTCGGCGTGCAGCACCAGCAGCCGCTGCGTCGCCCGCGTCAGCGCCACGTACAGGTCGTTGGCCCCGCGCGGCCGGCGCAGCACCGCCGCCGGCTCCACGAGCACCACCACGTCGAACTCCAGGCCCTTGGCGCGCTGCACGTCCAGCACGCTGACGTCGGCGTCCAGGTCGTCGGGGGAGGCGGCCACCGCCCCCGGCTCCAGCGCGCGGGCCACCGCCGCGCGCAGCGCGTCCGCGCCCAGCGGGCCGTCCTCGTGGGCGGTCAGCACCGCCACCCGGCCCTCGTCCAGCTCCTCCAGCACCCGCCGCACCCGCGCCACCACGCCCGGGGCGTCGTCCGGGCCGGCCAGGCGCACCGCCGCCGGGTCCACCTCGCCCTCGCGCACCGGCGTCGGCGGCTTCGCGTCGATCCCCGCCGCCAGCAGCACGTCCGCCGCCACCCGCGCGATCCGCGCCGGGGTGCGGTAGTTCACGGTCAGCTCCTCCAGCCGCCAGCGGTCGTCCACCACCGGCTTCAGGGCCTGCGCCCAGCTGCGCGCGCCCGCCGGGTTCGACGTCTGCGCCACGTCGCCCACCAGCGTCATCGAGCGCGCCGGGCAGCGGCGCTCCACCAGCCGCCACGCCATCGCCGACAGCTCCTGCGCCTCGTCGACCACCACGTGCCCGTACGCCCACGTGCGGTCGGCGGCGGCCCGCTCGGCCACCGTGCCGCTGGGCCCGTCACCGGCGAAGCGGTCGGCCAGCAGCTCCGGCGTCACCAGCGTGTCGCCCACCCCGGACGCCTCGAAGGCCTCCAGCACCTCGCGGGCGTGCGCCAGCTGCTCCTCGCGCTCGGCCTCGCGCGCCTCGACGGCACGGTTCTCCTCCAGCGGCCCCAGCAGCTCCGCCAGCTCGTCCAGCAGCGGCACGTCCGCCTCGCTCCACGCCTGCGCGTCCTCGCGGTGCAGCGCCTCGCGGTCCGCGCGCGGCAGCTGGGGCGCCGCCCGCCGCAGCTGCTCCGGGTAGCGGTACAGCCCCGCCAGCACCTTCTGCGGCGTCAGCGGCATCCAGCACAGGTTCACCTCCCGGCGCACGTCCACCGACTCGCGCAGCTCCGCCAGCAGGTCCTCGCGCTCCTCGGTCAGGTCCACGCCCCGCGCCCGCGCCAGCTGCTGCACCAGCGAGTTCAGCACCTCGCGCACGAACAGCACGCGCGCGGCGTTGTGCGGCCGGCGGCTGCGGCGCGCCCGGGTGCGGGCCGAGACGACCGTCTCCGGCCGCAGCACGAGGCGGGTGCCGTCCAGGTCGAAGCGGATCGCGCGCTCCGGCACCCGCTGGCGCGCCGCCACGGCCGCGGCCAGCACGTCCACCATGACGGCCGAGCCCTTCACCCGCGCCGCGCGCGGGGAGTCGTGCCCGCGCGCGACGACGCCCGGGAACAGCTCACCCAGCGTCATCGTCACCACGCCCGTCTCGCCCAGCGCGGGCAGCACCTGCTCCACGTAGCGCAGGAACACCGGGCTCGGCCCCAGCAGCAGCACGCCGCTGCGCGCCAGCCGGTCGCGGTGCGTGTAGAGCAGGTAGGCGGTGCGGTGCAGCGCCACGGCGGTCTTGCCGGTGCCCGGCCCGCCCTGCACGACGAGCACGCCGCGCTCGGAGGCGCGGATCACCCGGTCCTGCTCGGCCTGGATGGTGGCGACGATGTCGCCCATGCGGCCCGTGCGCGGCGCGGTCACGGCGGCCAGCAGGGCCGCGTCGCCCGTGGTGCGCTCGCCGTCGGCGGCCACCAGCACCTCGTCGTCCACGGCCGTGACGTGCCGGCCCTTCGTCAGCAGGTGCCGGCGGCGCACCACGTCGCGCGGGGCGGCGGCGGTGGCCTGGTAGAAGTCCTGCGCCGCGGGGGCGCGCCAGTCCACCAGCAGCTGCTCGCCGCGCTCGTCGGCCAGCCCCAGCCGGCCCACGTAGCGGCGCGGGTCCTCGGTGCCCTCGCGCAGGTCCAGGCGGCCGAAGCACAGCCGGTTCTCCACCGACCACAGCTGGGAGAGGCGGTCCTCGTACAGGGTGGCGAACGCGTCGCGCTCGAAGCGGTTCTGGTGCGTGCCGGTGGCGCGGGTGCGGCGCACCTCGGCCAGCTGCACGGCCGTCTGCTCGCGCAGCTCGTCCAGGCGCGCGTACAGGCGCCCGACGTGGGCGTCCTCGCGGGCGACCTCCTCGGCCGCGCGCTCCTCGGCGCCGCTGCCGTTCGCTGCGCTGGTCCGGTGCCCCTGCGGGCGCTCGGTGGGCTGGCTCACTCGGCGGTCTCTCCTGACGCGCGTGCCTCGTTCGCGGACCCGGAGAGCCTAGGCCCGTCCCCCCGGCGGCGGGCACGCCGGTCACCCGCCCGCGCGCCGCCGCGCCGGGTCCGGCGGCGGAGTTCAGCGCCGGCCGAGGACCCCGGCGACGAACGCGGCCTGCCCCGCGTGCTCCAGGTCGTCGTCCAGCACGCTCACCAGCCGCACCCCCAGCGTCACCGGGGGGTCGTAGGAGTCGTCGACCACGCGGTCGAGGTCGGCGTCGGTGAGGGTGCGCAGGTAGCGCTCGGTGCGCTCGTGCACCGCGTCGACGTACCCGCCGAGCAGCTCGGCGCTCGCCCGCACCCGCCCGACCTGCTCGGCGCTGAAGCCGTAGCCGATCTCGTCGTCGCCGAAGGGCAGGTCGAAGCGCCGAGCCCACCCGTCCGCGGTCCACACCTGCTCGTGACCGGCGACCTGCGCGACCTGGGCGTCCTGCCCGCGCGCCAGGTGCCACACCAGCCAGGCGATCGTGTTGGCGCCCGGGTCCAGCCGGGCCGTCAGCGCCGTGTGGTCGCACCCGTCCAGGACGGCGTGCACGGCGGGCGGGATGCGGCCGAAGCCGTCGAGCAGCAGGTCCTTGGCGTCCACGACCCCTGCCTAGCGCCCCGGCCGCCGCCGCGCACCCCGGGAGCGCGTCAGCGCAGCCAGCGCCGCAGCTTCCTGGAGGAGGCCGCCTCCCAGGCGGCGTCGACGGCCTCGCGGCTGGCGGCGGCGTGCCCCACCTCGGCGGCGAACAGCCGCCCGCAGGTGAACGCCAGCCGCTGCGGGTCCCGGCCGGCGAGGCGGTGCAGCACCTCGCGCACCACGACGGAGTCCTGGTGCTCGCCCAGCACCTCCTGCAGGCCCTCGACCGCCTTCGCGTACGCCTTGGCCTCCTCGCCCCACAGCGGCACCAGGGACTCACCGGCGTAGCGGGCCTCCTTGGCGCGCTTGCGGGTGTCGTGGAACAGCTCGTCGGCGTGGGCGGTGGGCACCGCGGGGTCGGCGTCGGCGGCGTACGCGGCGCGCACCCGCTTGCGCAGCTTGCGGTCGGTGGCGCGCACCAGCGCCGGCAGCACCTCCTTGGCCCTGCCCAGGGCGAGCGGGGACCACGGCTCGGCGTCCAGCGGCGCCTCGACCACCTCGTCCAGGCGCCGCAGCAGCGCCGCGTACCGCTCGCCGTCCAGGGCGCGCAGCAGCTCCTCGTGAGCGGCGCGGTAGTCCGCCTCGAGGACCTCGCGCAGCGCCGCGGCCGCGACGTCCGGGTCCTCGCCCTCGACGGGTTCCAGCGCGCCGACGGCGGCCACCAGGCGGTCGCGCATGACCTCCGCGTCGCGGGCGCCGCCCAGCTCGTCGGCCAACCACGACAGCTCCTCGCGCAGCTGCTCGGGCGCGCCGTCGGTGAACAGCGGGCGGTACGTCTTCAGCGCGCTGCGCAGCCGGCGCGTGGCCACCCGCGCCTTGTGGACGCTGTCGGGCACGTCCAGGCGCACCAGCGGGTCGTTGGCGGTGATCTGCTCCACCTGAGCGGCCAGGTGCGCGCGCACCACCTCCCCGGCCGGCGACTTCCGCTTCAGCGCCGCCGGCGCGGTGGCGGGCGCCCCGGCCCCCAGGGCGCGCGCCAGCTTCGAGCCGTGCGGGGCCTCGGCGACGCCGTGCGCGCGCAGCTGCGCGTCCAGGGCGCGCAGCAGGTCCCGGTCGCCCTCGACGAGCTCCACCTCCAGCTCGCGCCAGGTGTCCGGCTCGGGCGCCGGGCCCTCGGCCAGCAGCCGCCGCGCCTCCACGCGGTCGTCGGCGACCTCCGCCAGCACCCGCCCGGCACCGTCCACGACGTGGCGCACCGTGCGTTCGGTGGTCAGCTGCGCCACCGGCACGAGCGGCTCGCCGCGGGTCAGCGCCCGCACCATCGTCGTCAGCTGCGCCGGCACCTTGCGGGTGGCGCGCCCCGGGGGCAGGCGCACCTCGCGGCGCGCGCCCGCCACCGGCAGCTTCAGGTGCCAGCCGGCGTCGTCACCACCGGTGCGCCGGCGCAGCGTGACCCGCGCTGCGGCCAGGCGCTGCCCGGGGGTGTCGAAGTAGACGGCCTCCAGCCGGGCGGTGCGGGCCTCGCCGTCCAGGCCCTCCAGCTCCGGCAGCGCGAAGTCCTCGCCGACCGCGTACTTCAGCTCGACCTCGTCGTGGGTGGTGGTGTCCGCGTTCGCTCCAGCCATCCCGCCGATCCAACCCGACGCGGCGGCCTCGCGCACCCGGAAGCCGCCCGGGCCCGGCGCGGGGCCCGCGCGTTGGGCCGGTCGGGGGACACCGCGTTTCACGGCGCACCGCCGCCGCGATGAGCAGCACGTGAACCAGACCGCGGCCCTCGAGCAGTGGTGGGCGTCCCTCGACGAGGGGCAGCGCCACCAGGCCCGCGCCATCGCCCCCGGCGACCCCCTCCCCGAGGTGGTCGCCCTGGAGCTCATGCTGCACGGCGTGCACGTGCCGGACGTCACCGTCGTGCTGGACGTGGACGGCCTGCTGACGCGCACCACGGTGCACGTGCAGCCCGCGGCGCTCGCCGACTTCCTCGCCGGGGTGCGCGCCGTCCTCTGAGCGCGCCGCAGCCCGTCGCGGTTCAGCCCGTCACGGTTCAGCCCGTCACGACGTACAGCAACCGGTCCCCGGCCCGCAGCGTCGCCACCTCCGGGTCGCCGTAGCGGATCGGGCGCCCGTCGCGCACGACGGCCAGCACCGGCACGTCGAACGACTCCGGCGAGCGGCCCACCTCCGCGGCGCTCACCTGCCGCTCGGCCAGGTCCAGGCCGGTGCCGAAGGAGACCAGGTCCTCCACGACCTCCACCGCGGCGGGGCTGTCGGTGGCCATGCCCAGCAGCCGGCCGGCCGTCTCGGAGGAGACCACCACCGAGCTCGCACCGCTCTCGCGCAGCAGCTCGGCGTGCTCGGCCTCGCGGGCGGCGGCCACCACGGACACGCGCGGGTTCAGGCGCCGGGCCGCGAGGGTGGCGAGGATCGCGGTGTCGTCGCGGTCCAGGGCCACCACGACGCGGGCGGCGCGCTCGACGAGCGCGGCGCGGAACGTGGCCGTGCGGGTCGCGTCTCCGGTGATCGAGAGGTACCCCTCCTGGGCGGCGTCCGCGGTCGCCCGCGGGTCGCTGTCGACCACCACCAGGCGCTCCTTGGGGTGGCCGTGCAGGCGCAGCTGGCGCACCGCGCTGCGCCCCTTCGTGCCGTAGCCCAGGACGACGACGTGGTCACGCATGCGGGCCCTCCAGCGGGCGAGGCGGATCTCGGTGCGCGAGCGCTCGGTGAGCGCCTGGATGGTGGTGCCGACCAGCACGATGACGAACGTGATCCGCATCGGCGTCACCACGAGGGTGTTGAGCAGCCGGGCGCTGGGGGTGACCGGGACGATGTCGCCGTACCCGGTCGTCGTCAGGGTGACGGTCGTGTAGTAGAGCGCGTCGAGGACGGAGACCTCACCGTCCAGGCTGTCGTTGTAGTCGCCGCGCTCGGCCACCACCATGCCCCAGGCCACCAGCACGAGGGCGAACGCGATGGCGAGCCGGAGCGCGATCGCGCGCAGCGGTGACAGGCGCCGCCCCCGGGGCAGGCGCGTCCTCACGTCGGGTTCGTGCACGCCCCCTGCCTACCGCGCCCGGGCCGGGGGCGCCCCTCCGGCTCGCCGGGCGGTGACGCGGCAGTGTCCCGCCGGTGGTGGGCACCACCGGCGGGACGCGGGGCTCCTCCCGGCGGGCCCGGGGCCGCCGGGGTCAGGCCTCCAGGACCGCGTTCATGTTCGCCGCGAACTCCTCGGGGGTGATGGAGAGCTGGAAGAGCTGCTCGATGTTCGTCAGCAGCTCCTCCGCCGCGGTGGGGCTCAACGCCTGGTCCCAGGACTGCCCGAAGTACGCGGCGTCGCTGACGGTGCCGTAGACGAACTCCATCCACTCCGGGTCGGCGGCCTGGCCGAGCTGGTCCTCCACGCCCTTGACGACGGGGACCTCGCCGGCGTCGGTGATGAACGCCGTGACGGCCTCGTCGGTCATGAGGCCCTCGGCGAAGAACTTCTTCGCCAGCTCCTTCTGCTCGTCGGTGGCGGAGGAGGACAGGTAGAAGTACTGCGCCGGGTTGCCGACGGAGTCGGTGGGGTCGCCCTTGCCGCCGGCGACGGTGGGGAAGTTCATGTAGCCCAGGTGGCCGCCGGTGACGAAGTCGCCGCCGTCGGCCTTCATGGACCCGTAGGTCCAGGTGCCGTGCAGCATCATGGCGGCCTTGTCGGTGTAGAGCAGGGCCTGGTCGGCGTTCTGGTCCGCCACGACGGAGTTGAAGCCCGTGACGAAGCCGTCGGCGCGCACGAGGTCCTGCGCCATCGTCAGGGCCTTGAGCGCGTCCGGGTTCGACCACGCCTCCGGCTCGCCGTCGTAGATCGCCTGGAACACCTCCGGGCCGCCGACGCGGTCGAAGAGGAACTCCAGCCACATCATGGTGGTCCACCGCGACTGCCCGGCCAGCGAGATCGGGGCGATGCCCGCCGCGTTGAACGTCCCCGTCAGGGCCATCAGGTCGTCCCAGGTCTGCGGCGGCTGCGCGCCGACCTGCTCGAAGAGGCGCTTGTTGTAGAAGAGGACGATCGGCTGGACCGTCTCGTTCGGCATCGCGTAGATGCGCCCGTCGACGGTCGCCGCCGGCCACGTGCTGGCCAGCAGGCGGTCCTTGACCTCCGGGTTCTCCGCCAGCCAGTCCGTCAGGTCCTCGATCTGCCCGGCCCGGGCGAAGTCGCGCATGCCGCCGCCACCCCACCCGTAGATGATCGTGGGGGCCTGGTTCGCGCCGACCGCGGTGCGGATCTTGGACTTGTAGGCGTCGTTCTCGAACGCGGTGTGGGCCAGGTCGCCCTCGGAGCTCTCGTTGAACGCCTCGACGTACGCGTCGCGGATGCTCTCCTTGGGGTCACCGGTGAGGTACCAGATGCTCGCGCCGCCCTCGGCGGCCTGGCCGGGGCCGGACGAACCCCCGCAGGCGGTCAGGGCGGTGGCGGCGAGCGGCGCGCTCAGCGCCGCGGCGAGGAGCGAGCGGCGGCTGGTGGTGCGGTCCACGGTGGTCTCCTGTCCGTCGAGCCGCGACGGTGCGGCAGCGAGGGGTGCGGGCGCAGGTTCGGCCCGGGAACGGGCGACCGCCTCCGCGTCGAGGTGGTGCGAGCGCTCCTGGCGCGACGTTAGCCGGTGCGCACGGCGCGCGGGAGGGGTTCGGGCGGGCCGTTACCGGAAAGTTCCCGGACGGGGCGGCGCCGCCTCAGGGCTGGCGCCGCTCTAGCCGCCAGGCCGCCGCGTCGTCCAGGGCGGCGGGGGAGCCGTCACGGCTGACCAGGACGAGCCGGTCGTGCAGGCGGGAGGTGCGGCCCTGCCAGAACTCCACCTCGTGCGCCCGCACGAGGTAGCCGCCCCAGTGCGGTGGTGCGGGCACGTCGTCCGGCGAGCCGGTGTCGGGGAAGCGCCGGCGCAGCTCCTCCTCGCGCTCGCGCAGCTCGGCGGAGGTGGCGATCGGCCGGGACTGCTCGCTGGCCCACGCCCCGATGCGCGAGGCGCGGGGCCGGGAGGCGAAGTACGCCTCCGTCTCCTCGCGCGGGAGCACCTCGGCCCGCCCGCGCACGGCGACCTGCCGGTGCGTCCCGTGCCAGGTGAACAGCAGGGCCACGCGCGGGTCGTGGGCGATCGCCAGCGCCTTGCGGGAGCGCTGGTTGGTGTAGAGGACGAACCCGCGCGCGTCGACGCCCTTGAGCAGCACGGTGCGCGCCGAGGCGCCGTCCGGCCCGGAGGTGGCCAGCGCCATCGCGTTCGGCTCGGGCACCGCGGCCGCGACGGCCTCGGAGTACCACCGCCGGAACTGCTCCAGGGGGTGCGCGGCCAGGTCGGCCGGCTCGAGGGAGCGCTCGCCGTAGTCGACGCGCCGCTGCGCGGGGTCCTCCACGCGGCCACCCTAGGACCGCACCACCCCCGCGGGGCGGGGGTGGTGGGGGAGGGAGGCGCCGAGGTGCCGCCCGCGGACGGTCGCCGTAGCGTGACGGCCGGTGCAGCAACGACCGCAACAGGCGCCCGCCGCCCGGCGGGCAGGACGGAGCGGAACGTGGACGTGACGCAGAAGGCGCGGGAGGTCGTCTCCTCCGCCGTGGGGGCCGCCTCCCGGGTGCTGCCCGGCAACCGCGGCTCGAGCGCGGCCCGGCAGACCCTGACGATCTCCAGGCCCGCCGAGGACGTGCTGGCCGCCTGGCGCGACCCGCAGGTGGTCTCCCGGCTGCTCGGCGACCTCGGCCGCGCCGAGGCAGACGGCGAGCGGTGGACCTTCACCCTCACCGCGGGCGACGAACGCACCGTCGAGGCGCAGCTCGCCCCCACCGCCGGCGGGGTGGAGTTCCGCCGCCCCGGCGCGGGCGCCGGGCAGGGGGAGGTGCGCGACGCCGAGGACGACACCGAGGGCGGGCGCACCGGTGACGGGCAGGCCGGTGACGCGCGGTCCGGTGACGGGGCGGTCCTGCTGCGGGTGGGCACCCGTCCCGCCCCGCGCGAGCTGGGCACCGAGGTGACCTGCGAGGTGGCGCCCGAGCTGAGCGCCGGCGTGGGCGCGGTGCCGTTCACGCTGCTGTACCGGCTGCGCGCCCTGCTGCTCACGGGGGAGATCCCCACCCTGCGACCCAACCCCTCGGCCCGTCAGGAGGAGCGCTGATGCGCGCGCTGGTGTGGAACGGCGTCAACGACCTGGCGGTCGAGACCGTCCCCGACCCGGTGATCGTGAACCCGCACGACGTGGTCCTGGACGTGACGCTCACCGTCACGTGCGGCTCGGACCTGCACTTCATCGACGGGTACCTGCCCGGCATGCGCCGCGGTGACGTGTTCGGCCACGAGTTCATGGGCGTCGTGGTGGAGGTCGGCCCGGAGGTGCGCAACGTCCGCGCGGGCGACCGCGTGGTGGTCCCCTCGTTCATCGGGTGCGGCGAGTGCTTCTACTGCCGCAACGACATGTGGTCGCTGTGCGACACCACCAACCCGAACGCGCCGTTGCAGCAGCCGGTGCTGGGGTTCCCCAGCGGCGGCATCTACGGCTACACCCACCCCTTCGGCGGTTACGCGGGGTCGCACGCGGAGTTCATCCGGGTGCCGTTCGCGGACGTGAACTGCTTCCCGGTGCCCGAGGGGATCTCGGACGCGCAGGCCCTGTTCACCTCCGACGCCGCACCCACGGGCTTCATGGGGGCGGACTTCTGCGACATCGCCCCCGGCGACACGGTCGCCGTGTTCGGCGCCGGTGCCGTCGGGCTGATGGCGGCCGCCGGGGCGAAGCTGATGGGTGCCGAGCGCGTGATCGTGGTGGACCGCCTGGACGAGCGGCTGGAGCTGGCGCGCACGCACCTGGGCGCGGAGACGATCGACTACACCGGCACCGACAGCGTCCAGGAGGCGCTGCGCGAGTCCACCGGCGGGCGCGGCCCGGACGCGGTCGTCGAGGCCGTCGGCATGGAGGGGCACGGCACCGGCGTGCAGGAGGTGTACGACCGCGCCAAGCAGGCCCTGCGGATGGAGACCGACCGGGCCACGGCGCTGCGCGAGGCGGTCCTGGCCTGCCGCAAGGGCGGTGTCGTGTCGGTGCTCGGCGTCTACGGGCTGACCGACAAGTTCCCCATGGGCGTCGTCCTGAACAAGGGGCTGACGATCCGCTCGGCGCAGCAGCACGGGCAGCGGTACGTGCCGAAGCTGCTGCAGCACATCGCCGACGGCGAGCTCGACACCGGCTTCCTCGCCACGCACGAGATGCCGCTGGAGGACGCCGTGCGCGGTTACGAGATGTTCAAGGACAAGCAGGACGGGTGCCTGCGGGCGGTCTTCCGCCCCTGACCCCGACCGGATCCCCGAGGAGAGGAACGCCATGACCACCCAGCCCAGCCAGGAGCCCGGCAGCGCCGAGGCGGCCGAGGCGCCCACCGAGCCCGGCTACGGCAACGACACCGGGTTCGCGCAGGAGGCCGAGGAGGCCGACGAGGGCACCGGCGGCGACGCGGGCAGCTGACCCGCCCGGCGACCACCACGCCCCGGTTCGCCGCGCCCTGCGCGCGGCGGGCCGGGGCGTTCGGCGTCCAGGGGCGTTGACCGGTGCCGGGGCGTGTGGCACGCTGCCCGGAAAGCGCATTCCAGCCCGCGAAGGAGCGAGCCCGTGGACCCCCGCCGCCTCAGCCTCAACCAGATCACCGTCAACTCCTGGTCCCTGGAGCAGACCGTCGCCGGGTGCGAGCGCCACGAGATCGGCGCCGTCGCCCTGTGGCGCGACAAGATCGCCGCCGCGGGCCTGCCGCGCGCCGCGAAGCTGGTGCGCGACGCCGGCCTGCGCGTGAGCTCGGTGTGCCGCGGCGGGATGTTCACCGACCCGGCCGCCGACCCGGCCGCCGTCCTCGACGACAACCGCCGCGCCGTGGAGGAGGCCGCCGAACTGGGGGCCGACGCCCTGGTCCTCGTCTGCGGTCCGCTGCTCGACACCGACCTGCCCGGTGCCCGCGCCCGCGTGCGCGACGGCATCGCCGCCCTGCTGCCGCACGCCGCGGCCGCCGGTGTCCGGCTCGGCATCGAGCCGCTGCACCCCATGATGATCAGCGCCCGGTCCGTCGTCGTCTCCCTCGCCCAGGCCCTCGACCTCGTCGAGGAGCTGGAAGCCGCGCACCCCGGCCACCTCGGCGTCGTCGTCGACGCCTACCACGTGTGGTGGGACCCGGCCCTGGAGCAGCAGCTGGCGCGCGCCGCCGGCAAGGTCCTCGGCTACCACGTCTCCGACTGGCTGCCGCGGACCTCCGACCCGCTGCTGGACCGCGGGATGATGGGCGACGGCCTGATGGACCTGCCCCGGCTGTCCGCCCAGGTCGCCGCCACCGGCTTCGACGGTCCCGTCGAGGTCGAGATCCTCTCCTCGCGCTGGTGGGCCGAGGACCCCGACGACGTGCTGCGGCTGGTGCGCAAGCGGTTCGAGGAGTTCGTCTGAGGGGTGCCGGACAGCCCTGCGCCGGACCCCCGGGCCGGGTGCCCTGCGGCCGCGACCGCCCCCCGCGGGTCGCCGCCTCCGGGCGCCCGGCGGGGGTCAGGTCGCGAGCCGGGCCCTGACCCGGCGCATCACCGGGGACTTGCAGGCCCTGGCCAGCGACCACAGCAGGGCGGCGACGAGGGGCACCGGGCTCTCCGCCTCGCGGCCGGCGCCCTCCTCGAACGGCCCGCCGTGCGCGATGCTCGCCATGCCCAGCAGGCCGGCGGCGACCAGGAACGCCGCGGTGCCCAGGAGGTCCCGGTCCAGGTCCTCCTTGCGCCCGCCGAGCCGGTAGACGACGTAGGTCGCCCACATCGCCGTGACCTGGCTCATCACCAGGGCCACCCCGAGGGCGGTCGGGGCGAAGACCAGGAAGACGGCCCCGTACTTCAGCGCCTGCAGCACGGGGTACACGAACACCCGCACGTCGGTCCTCACCCGGTTGTAGAGGAAGAACACCCCGCGCAGCACGAGCAGCAGCAGCACCCACGAGGTGCCGGCCGCCAGGAGCTCGTCGGTGCCGAGCTCGCCGAGCAGGACGGCCGTGCCCAGGCCGGCCGCCGCGGAGGCGGCGGCCCAGACCCAGGCCTGGACCCGGATCGGGTAGTCCCGGTACTGCGGCACGCTCGGGTCGAGGACCGGGTGCTCCTCGATCTTCGAGCCGTGCACGTCGTTCTCGAAGTACCCGATCTCGTAGACCGACATCACCGACAGCAGCAGCAGCGGCGCGATCACCGCGAAGTGGAGCAGGCTCGCCGCGTCGCGGGTGATCGCGATGGCGATGACGAGGGCGTCCACCAGGAGGAACTGGTCCAGCGCGTACCAGCGCGAGTACTTGACCCGGGCCGTGTAGCGCATCGGGAGGTAGAGGCGCTCGCGGGCGGACACCCGCCGGCCCTGCTGAGGGATGAGCAGGCCCGAGCGGCACGCCCCGAGCAGGTCGGCGTCGTCGAGCGAGTCGGAGACGAAGACGGCCCGGGCGACCCCGTCCTCACCGACGGCCCCGACGGCCGTCGTCGTCTTGCCCCCGGCGAACCAGGACGGTCTGGGCAGCAGCGGCGTCGCCAGCAGCGCGGCGGACCGGTACTCGCTGGCCCTCAGCAGGTCCCGGATCACGAACTCCATGCCGAAGGAGATGATCGTCAGCCGCGACCGGTCGACGTCGGCGAGGACGGCGGAGATCTCGGCGGCGCGGTGCTGCTCGAAGAGGGCCGGTGCCGCCTTGCGCCACAGGGACAGGTTCCAGGGCGTCAGGACGACGATCAGGGCGACGCAGAGGTAGTCCCCGACCCGGTGACCGCGGCCGGCGGGCACCAGGCGCCACGGCACGCACACCCGCACCAGGAAGTCGATGAGGGCGACCACCAGGGACGGCCGGCAGCGCGAGATGAACAGCTCGGTGCTGTTGGAGGCGAAGAGCGTGTGGTCGAAGTCGACCAGGACGGGCGAGCCCGGCTCGGCGACCTGGCGCCGGACGGTCTCGGTGGTCACCGGTGACTGTCGTCGGACGTCGAAGAAGCCCGACTCGAGCTGCTCGGCGGTGCGTTCGGCCATGCCTGAGGATTTCACGCTCCGGGCGCGCGGCCCGACACGCCTCGGACGCCGCGCGTCGGACCGCGCGCCCGGGACCCGGACGTCGCGAGCGGTCCGCGGCCGATCGGGTGAGCGGCGCGGGTCCGGCCTCAGCCGAGCCGGTCCTGCGTCAGCCCGTCGCGCTCGCCGCCGAAGAACCTCTCCAGCACCGCGGCGAACGTCGGCTCCTCCGGGTCGGTGGCCGCGAACAGCGTCATCGACGAGCGCAGCTTCGCCGCGTCCGTCTCCCCGAACACCGCCACCGGGTCGTCACCGGGCAGGTCCAGCAGCACGCGGGCGCACTCGCGCAGCCGCTGGCCCAGCACCGGGTGGGCCAGGTAGGCCTGCGCCTCGGGGAGCCCGGAGACCGCGTACCGCCGCGAGGTCTCGCTGCGGCCCAGGCCCGCGACCTGCGGGAACACCCACCACATCCAGTGCGAGGTCTTGCGCCCGGCGCCGATCTCGGCCAGGGCGCGCTCGTAGGTGCCCTCCTGGGCGTCGACGAAGCGCTGCAGGTCGAAGGGGTCGTCCACACCCCCACCCTGCACCGCCCGGGCCCCGCCCACCTCCCGGGCGGGCGCGTGGCGCCGGTGCGGGAGGATCGACCCGTGAGCGACGCGCCCGACATCCGCATCCCCGCCGAGCTGCTGCCCGCCGACGGGCGCTTCGGCTCCGGTCCCAGCAGGGTCCGCCCCGAGCAGGTGCAGGCGCTGGTGCGCGCCGGGCGCGACGTGCTGGGCACCTCGCACCGTCAGGCGCCGGTCAAGTCGCTCGTGCGGCGCGTGCGCGAGGGCCTGGCGCAGCTGTTCTCGCTGCCGGAGGGGTACGAGGTCGTCCTCGGCAACGGCGGCAGCACCGCCTTCTGGGACGTCGCCGCCTTCGGCCTGGTGCGCGAGCGGGCCCAGCACCTGGTGCTGGGGGAGTTCTCCGCCAAGTTCGCCGCCGTCACCGCCGGGGCGCCCTTCCTCGCCGACCCCGCCGTCGTGCGAGCCGAGCCCGGCACCCTGCCGCAGCCGGGAGAGGTCGCCACCGGCTGCGACGTCGTCGCCTGGCCGCACAACGAGACCTCCACCGGTGTCGCCGCCCCCGTGCGCCGCCCGGACGGGCCCGGCCCGGCCGACGGCGGGCCGCTCGTGCTCGTCGACGCCACCTCCGGCGCCGGGGGCCTGGCCGTGGACGTCGCGCAGACCGACGCGTACTACTTCGCGCCGCAGAAGTCCTTCGCCTCCGACGGCGGGCTGTGGATCGCGCTGCTGTCCCCGGCCGCGCTGGAGCGCGCCGAGGAGCTGGGTGCCGCCGGCCGCTGGGTGCCGCCGTCGCTGGACCTGCGCACCGCGGTGGAGAACTCCCGCAAGGACCAGACGTACAACACCCCCGCGGTGGCGACGCTGGTGATGCTCGCCGAGCAGGTGGAGTGGCTGCTGGGGAACGGAGGGCTGGAGTGGGCGGCCCGGCGCACCGCCGAATCGGCCGGGATCGTCTACGGCTGGGCCGAGCGGCGCGAGTGGGCCGCCCCCTTCGTCGCGGATCCGGCTGCGCGCAGCGCCGTCGTCGCCACGATCGACCTGGACGCCTCCGTCGACAGCGTCCGGGTGCAGGAGGTGCTGCGGCGCAACGGGATCGTGGACGTCTTCCCGTACCGCAGCCTGGGGCGCAACCAGCTGCGCATCGGGATGTTCCCGGCCGTGGAGCCGGAGGACGTGCGGGCCCTGACGCGGTGCGTGGACCACGTCGCCGAACGTCTCAGGGAAGCCTGACCTTCCTTTCTCCTGCCGTGAAGGAATGCCTTCCCTACCTATTCCTCGAAAGGATCAGGAAAGGCGTTCCTTCGTGGCGAGAATGCCTTCCCGTCGTTATGGTCGAAGGCATGGCGACCGTGAACCTGGACCTGACCCCCATCCACCAGTGCTCCGTCAGCGGGTGCACCTTCAACGCGGACGTGTCGTGCCACGCCCCGACGATCACCGTCGGCGACCACGGCGCGAACCACTGCGGCACGTTCCTGGGCCTGCCCACCAAGCACAAGACGGCCCCCGAGGGCCACGTCGGCGCCTGCCAGCTGGCCGACTGCAGGCACAACTCCGACCTGACCTGCACCGCGTCCGCCATCGACGTCGGCACGGAGGCCTCGGGTGAGACGAAGTGCCTCACCTACAGCGCTGCCTGATCCTCCCGGTCGCCCGCGGGCCGGCCGGCGAGGGCTGAGCGCACCGCGTCCAGCTCGGCCGCCAGCTCCGCGGCCAGGGCGGGCTGCACGCCCCACTGCCGGCACAGCGCGTCGAACTCCGCCAGGTGCTCCGCGCGCGGTGCGGACCCCGTCCGCACCGCGCGCAGCATCGCGTTGCGCGGCGTGTGGGCGGAGTCGATGAACTCCACCACCTCCACCCGGTAGCCCAGCAGCTGCAGCACCAGGGCGCGCAGAGCGTCCGTGAGGACGTCCGCGAACCGCTCGCGCAGGATGGCGTGGCGCACCAGCGGGTCGCGGCCACCGCCGGCGGTGATCTGCCGCTGCACGTCCCGGTGGCAGCACGGCGCCGCCAGCACCAGGGGCGAACCCCAGCGCACCGCCCGCGCCAGCGCCTCGTCGGTGGCGGTGTCGCACGCGTGCAGCGCCAGCACCACGTCCGGGCGCTCGCCCTCCCCGAACGGCTGCGCCCCGGCGATGCTGCCGCGCGCGAAGCCCAGCCCGGCCAGGCCCGCCTCGTCCGCCGCCCGACGGCCGTTCTCCAGCACGTCCTCGCGCACGTCGACGCCGACGGTGCGCAGCTCCTGCTCGCGCTCGCCCGCCGCGCCGCTCAGCCAGCGGTGCGCCGCGAACGTCAGGTAGGCGTTGCCGCAGCCCAGGTCCACCGCGCGCACCACCGGGCCCGCCTGCTCCAGCACGGCCGGGGCCAGCGGGGCGAGCTGGCGCACGAACGCCTCCACCTGCCGGCGCTTGTCCCCGCCGGCGCCCAGCACCCGGAACACCGGGTCGTCGGGGTCCACCAGGCGCTGCTTGGCCCGGTCGTGCGCCTGTGGACCGGCCGGGGCGCTGCCCTCCCGCGCGGTGCGGTGCACCTGCGCGGCACCCTTCTTCGTCACCCGCAGCTGCAGGGTGTGCGTCGCGGTCTCCACGTGCCAGTTGCCGTGCGGGCCGGCCAGCAGCTCGTCCACCACCGCCGCCGCCTCGCCGACGGGCACGTTGCGGGTGCTGACCACCGGGCCGGTGCGGAAGAGCACCTGCAGGTGCGGGCCCGAGCGCAGCGCCACGGGGCGCACCTCCACCCGCTCGTGCTCGGGCGGCTCCACCCCGCGCCGGCGGCCTGCCGCGACCGCCCGCACGAGGTGCTGCTCGTCCAGCAGCAGCGCGCGGACGTCGGCCAGGGCGGAGGCGAGGTCGGTGGTGGGCACGGCACCATTGTCCGCCGCGGCGGCGGGTGCTCGGGTCGCCGCTCAGGCCGCGGCGACGTCGCGCTCGTCGTCGCCGGGGGAGCGGGCCGGCACCACGCGCAGGTGCGGGGTGGTGCGGAACGAGTACGCCAGACGCACCTTCGCGCGGCGCAGCACGAACACGGCCACCAGCACGGCCGTCAGGCCCGAGGGGATCGAACCGGCGAGCACCGACCACTCCGCGCCGAAGCGGGTGCCGATCCAGCCCACGAGCGGGCCGCCGACGACGGTGCCGCCCTGCATCAGCGACATGTACAGCGCCATCACCCGGCCCCGCACGCGCGGCTCGGTGCTCATCTGCACCGTCGCGTTCGCCGCCGTCAGCAGCGTCAGCGAGGACAGGCCCAGGAACGGCAGCACCACCAGGTACAGCCAGTAGTTCGGCATCACGGCCGACACCGAGGCGGTCACCGCGAACGCGCCCGCAGCGCCGACCACGAGCCGCCAGCGCGGACGCTCGCGGCGCGCGGCGATCAGGGCGCCCAGCAGCGACCCGACGGCCAGCACGGTGCCGGCGACGCCGAACGCGGCGGCGTCCCGGCCGAACTTCACGCTCGTGATGAGCGCGGAGGTCAGCTGGAAGTTCAGCCCGAAGGTGCCCACGACGCCCACCAGCACGAAGATCGCCATCAGGTCCGGGCGGGCGCGCACGTACCGCAGCCCCTCGCGCACGCTCCCGGAGCCCTTCGCGGGGCGCTCGCGGCGCACCGGCTCGGCGGGACGCATCAGGTGCAGGGTGGTCAGCGGCCCGAGGAACGACAGCGCGTTGATCAGGAACACCGGGCCGGTGCCGAAGGCGGCGATGAGCAGGCCCGCCAGGCCGGGGCCGATCAGGCGCGCGGAGTTGAAGGACGCGGAGTTCAGCCCGATGGCGTTGGGCAGGTCCTCCGGCGGCACCAGTTGCCCCACGAACGTCTGCCGCACGGGGCCGTCGATCGCGGAGACGCAGCCCAGCAGGGTCGCCAGGACGTAGACGTGCCACAGCCGCACGACCCCGGTGAGGACCAGGGCGGCCATCGCCAGGCCCAGCAGCAGCATCGCCGCCTGGGTGGCCAGCAGCGTGCGGCGCTGCGGGAAGCGGTCGGCGACCCAGCCGGCGAGCGGCGCCAGCAGCAGGATGGGGCCGAACTGCAGGCCGGTGGTGATGCCGCCGGCGGTGCCGGAGCCGTTCGTGAGCACCTGGATGACGAGCCAGTCCTGCGCGACCCGCTGCATCCAGGTGCCGGTGTTGGACACGATCGCGCCGGTGGCCCACAGGCGGTAGTCGCGGTGCCGCAGGGAGCGGAAGGTCCGGTTCACTCCTGGACCACCGCGCGCAGCAGCCGGGCCGCCGCGGCCAGGGTGGCGCGCTCGTCGTCGTCGAGGCGGGCCAGGCGCTCGTGCAGCCACGCGGAGCGGCGCGCCCGGGTCTCCTCCACGGCGGAGCGGCCGGCGGCCGTGAGCAGGACGAGGACCTGGCGGCCGTCGTCGGGGTGGTCGGTGCGCCGGACCCACCCGGCGCCCTCGAGGGCGGCCACGGTGCGGGTCATGGACGGCGGTCGCACGTGCTCGGCGTCGGCGAGCTCGCCGGGGGTTCGCGGGCCGTGGACGTGCAGGTGGGCGAGGACGGAGAACTGGGCGTCGCTGAGGTCGTCGACGCTCTTCTGCGAGCGCAGGCGGCGCGCGGTGCGCAGCAGGGCGATGCGCAGCTCGACGGCGAGGTCGCCCGTCGGGTCGCCGCTCGGGGCGCCCGTGGCCGCGTCACCGTGCGCTGCGCCCGCCGGGGAGGTGGTGGGGGTGGCGCCGGTCACCCCGCCAGGCTACTCCTTAGCCGGGCTAATTACCATCAGCAACGACCCGATCCCCGGGTTCGGTTCCCACTCCCCTCTACGGGGCGTTACAGTCCATGACGTTGAGTAGCGGCAACGTCGAGCAGCGGCACGGCGGCGGGCAGGACGGCCCGCCCGAGGACGGGAGCGGACGCGTGACGGGTTCTCCAGCACCCTCGGCCTGCTGCACCACGCACGCCGACCCCCGGCCCGCCCCCCCGCGCCCCCTGGTGGTCGCCCCGGACGCTCCCCGCGAGGACGCCGCGGCCCCCGCCGAGCCCACCGCCGCCGAGCTGACCGCGGCCCTGCTGCGCGCCCAGCGCCGCTTCGCCGACCGCACGGACCCGGCCGCGCTGGCCGAGGAGGTGGTCGACGAGGTGCAGCGCGCCGGGTACTCCGGCGTCCTGCTGCTGGCACCGGTCGCCCGCTCGCGCCACCACGAGCTGGACGTCCTGGCCGCCCGCGGCTGCACCGCCCCGCCGCCGTCCCCGAGCACCACCGTCGCCGAGCTCACCCGCAGCGCACCCTCCGCCGTCGTCGACCTCGTCCCCGCAGACCCCACCGCCCCGCGCCTGGCCGTGTGGGGGGAGCCGGGCCCGGCCGGAGCGCCCCTGGAGCTGCTGGCCGCCGCCGCGGGCACCGCCTGGTGCGCCGCGCGCGCCACGCGCCAGGCGCAGCTGGCCACCGCCGAGCTCGCCGGTGCCCGGCAGCTGATCGCCGGCGCCGTCCGCCTGGCCGGCCTCGGCTCCTGGTCGTGGGACCCCGCCACCGACCGCGTCACCCTCGACGACCGGCTGCGCGACCTGCTGGGCGTGGCCCCCACCGACCCGGACCCGGACCTGGCCACCTGGCGCGAGCGCGTCCACCCCGACGACCGCGGTCCCTTCACCGGTGTGGACGACCCCGCCGCCCGCACCGGCTCGCCCGTGCCCTACCCGTTCCGGGTGCGCACCGCCGACGGCACCGAGCGCACCCTGCTGGGCACCAGCGTCCCGCTGCGCCCCGGCCGCCCCGGCGTCGTGCAGGGCCTCGTGCTCGACCTCGCCCCCGGCGACCGGTCCACCGGCGAGCTGGTCCGCCTGGCGCAGTCCGACTCCCTGACCGGCCTGGCCAACCGCTCCGTGCTCGACGTGCGGCTGGAGGAGGCGCTGCGCACCGCCACCGCCACCTCCGCCGTCGCCCTCGTCCTGCTCGACCTGGACCGCTTCAAGCTCGTCAACGACACCCTCGGGCACCAGATCGGCGACGCCCTGCTGCGGCAGATCGCCGGGCGCCTGCAGCAGGCCGCCCCCGCCGGCTCCACCCTGGCCCGCCTGGGCGGCGACGAGTTCGTGCTCATGGTCCCCGGCGTGGACCGCGCCGAGTCGGCGACCGCCATGGCGCACAACATCGTCCGGCGGCTGCGCGTGCCGGTGCTGCTGCCCGGGCTGCCCGAGCCGTTCGTGTGCACCTCCAGCGCCGGCGTCGCCGTCGGCCACGAGTGCAGCGGCGACGAGCTGTTCCGCAACGCCGACATGGCCCTCTACCGCGCCAAGGACGCCGGCCGCGACCGCGTCGCCGCCTTCGACTCCGCCATGCGCGAGGACGCCGAGGCCCGCCGCGAGGCCGAGCACAAGGTGCGCCGCGCCCTGCGCACCGACGGTCTGCGCGTGGTCTGGCAGCCGATCGTCGACCTGCGCGACGAGCGGCTCGTGGCCGCCGAGGCCCTCGTGCGCCTGGAGGACCCCGTCGAGGGGCTGCTGGAACCCAAGTCGTTCGTCGACACCGCCGAGGACACCGGCCTCATCGTCGACGTCGACACCTGGGTGCTGGGGGAGGTGCTGCGCCAGCTGCGCGAGTGGCGCAGCGCCGGCGAGGGGCTGCAGGTCTCCTTCAACGTCTCCGGCAAGACCCTGGAGCACCCCGCGTTCGCGCACCGCCTCGCGCACAGCGTCGAGAGCACCGGCGCCTCCGGGTCCAGCCTGCTCGCCGAGGTCACCGAGCGCACCCTCATCGACCTGTCGACCTCCACCCGGGCCAGCCTCGGCGAGCTGCGCAGCGTCGGCGCCCGCGTCGGCCTCGACGACTTCGGGACCGGGTACTCCTCGCTGTCCTACCTGGACCGCTTCCCGCTGAGCTTCCTGAAGATCGACATGAGCTTCGTGCGGCCGCTGGGGACCTCCGAGCGCGCCGCGGCCGTCGTGCGCGCGCTCATCGGCCTGGCCCACGCGCACGGCATGGTCGTCACCGCCGAGGGCGTGGAGACCCGCGAGCAGGCCACGCTGCTGCGCGAGATGGGCTGCGACCGCGCCCAGGGCTGGCTGTTCGGCCGCCCGGTGGAGGCGGGGCGGCTGATCACCGCCCGCTGATCACTGCCCGCTGATCACCGCCCGCTGACCGCCGCCCGGCGAGGCGGCTGCGCCCCCGCCGTCAGGAGGAGCGGCGGTGCACGTGCGCCGCGTCCGCCTGCTGCACCGGCCGCACCACGACCCTGTCCAGGTCCACGTGCGGCGGGCGCGTGAGCGCGAACACGACCACCTCCGCGACGTCCTGCGCGCTCAGCGGCGTCAGGCCCTCGTAGACCTTCGCCGCCGCCCCGGCGTCGCCCAGGCGCACCAGCGAGAACTCCGTCTCCACCATGCCCGGCGCGACCTCGGTGACCCGCACCGGTTCGCCCACCATCTCCTGGCGCATCGTCCGGCACAGCGCGTTCACGGCGTGCTTGACGGCCGTGTAGCCGCCCCCGCCGGGGTAGGTCTCGAACCCGGCGATGGAGCCGAGGACCACCACGTGCGCGTCGCCGCCGCGCCGCATCGCCGGCAGCAGCGCCCGGTGCACCCGCAGCACCCCCAGGACGTTCACGTCGTACATGCGCCGCCAGCCCTCGACGTCGCCGTCCTCGACCCGGTCGGTGCCCAGCGCGCCGCCGGCGGAGTGCACCACGACGTCCACCTCCGGCAGGGCGTCCACGAGCGCCGCCACCGAGGCGTCGTCGGTGACGTCCAGGGCCACGGCCCGCCCGCCCACCTCGCGCGCCAGGTCCTCGCAGCGCTCCACCCGGCGCGCGGCCGCCACCGTGTCGAAGCCCGCCGCGGCCAGCGCCCGCACCGTCGCGGCACCGATGCCGCTGCTGGCACCGGTCACCAGCGCCGTGCGCCGGCGCGGGGAGGGGTCGGTGAGCGCCACGGCGGGCGGCTGGAGGGGGCTCTGCGCGTTCTCCTGGTCGGCCACGGGCCCATCCCAGCAGACGCCCCCGCCCGGCACACTGGGGGTGTGCGCCTGTACCTGCCGCCGTCGAAGGCCAAGCCCCCACCGCCCCCCCTGCGCACCGACGACCGCCGCGCCGTCCTCGTCGGCCTGGCGGTGTGGGGCGTGCTGCTCGTCGTCGCCCTCGCCGTGCCCGAGGTGCGCGACACGGGTCAGGGGCGCTGGCTCGGCTCCTGCGTCGCCGGCCTGGCGCTGGGCCTGGTGGGGCTGGCGCACGTGCACCGCCGCGAGCGCCGCGCGGCCCGCCGGGAGGAGCGCGAGCGGCCCGCCGAGCCCGGCGACCTGTGGCCGCACGAGCACCCCGGTCCCTGACCCGCCCGGACCCGTCGGCTCCCGCGTGCAACGCGGAGCGACACCCCGGCGTCCCACCTGCACGGGAGCGGGGACCGGCCCCGCCCGGGAGGACGAGGAGACGCACCGTGCGGGACCACAGCGAGCAGCACACCGGCCACGGCACCGGGCACGGCACCTGGCACGGCACCGGGGGCAGCGCGACCTCCGGGCGCCGGCGAGCCGGGGCCGCCGCCGCGGTGGTGCTGGCGGCCGCCGGGGCCGCCGCCGCGACCTCGTCCTCCGCCGCCACCCCGGCTCCCCCCGCGCCCACGAAGGCCTCGGTCGTCGCCTCCGGCGAGGACGCGCACGCCGTCGACGCCCTGGCCGCCGGCCCGCTGGCCTCCGTGCTGGGCACCGGGGTCCTGCTGACCGCCGGTGACGCCCTGCCGGCCGCCACCGCCGACCGGCTGCGCGAGCGCGACCCGGGCCTGGTGTACGTGGTGGGCGGGCCGGGCGCCGTCTCCGAGCGGGTCGTCGACCAGATCGACGCGCTGCTGGGCGCGGACACGGTCGTGCGGCTCGACGGCGGCGACCGGTGGGCCACCGCCGCCCGCGTCACCGCGGCCACCGAGGGCTTCGTGGAGGCCCCCCTGGAGTGATCGCTCCCCGGAGCGAGGCCGGCGGTGCCGGCCCCGGTGGTGCGGGTGTCAGCCGGGCAGCTCCTCGGCCAGCAGGCGGGCGCGCTGCCCGGCGTCCGCGGTCAGCAGGTCGGCCACCGCCCGGCGCAGCGCCCAGCGGTCCGCCGCCAGCGCCAGGCCCGCCGCGGCGCCGGGCGCGTCCACCGCCAGCACCCGGCCCACCGGTCCGCCCGCCTGCGCGCGCTCGGTCCAGAACGCCACCGGCCGCCCGTCCACGCGCAGGCCCGGCGCCTCCTCCCACGTCGGCGGGCAGCCCGGCAGCAGCGCCGCCACCTCCACGGGGACGGCGCGCCGCTGCACCGGGCCGGGCTCCGCCCGCCCGTCCGCGCGCTCGGAGGCCAGGTCCAGCTCCAGCAGGTCCGCCACCGCCGCGGCGTGCCGGGACGGCACCAGCAACCGCGGGCCCAGGTCGGCGCGCTGCGCCCAGCACGGGTCGTCGGCCACCACGACGTCGTCGGCCGGCGCCCGCACCACCCGCCCGGCCGCGTCCAGCGCCGCCAGCTCCCGCGGCGCCCCGCCGGGCGGCAGGCCGGCGGCGTGGGCGGCGAGCAGCGCCCACACCCGCAGCAGGTCCGCCGCCGGCACCGCCGCCGGGTCCGCGGCGGCCGCGTCCAGCAGCGCGCGGGCGTCGGCGGGCCCCGCCGCGGACAGCTCCTCCAGCACCCCCAGCGACGCGCGCACCGCCGCCGGCAGCTCGCCCGCCCAGCCCGGGGCGGACGGCAGCCAGGCGGGGGCGGTGCCGCCGGCGGCCCGGCTGACCGCGGGCAGCGGACCGCGGGTGCGCAGCCACCACGCCGCCGGGCCCGGGCGGTGCCGCCCTCCCGCCGACCACGGGCGGGTCAGGGCGGCCGCCCCCGCCGGTGCGGCGGCCAGCTCACCCAGCACCTGCGGCCACCGGTCCACCACGAGGTCCAGGTCGGGCACGGCCAGGGCGTCCTCCACCACGGTGCCCGCCGGCCCCGCCGGGCCCTCGTCCAGCAGGTCGCCCCAGACCTCCTCGGCGTACTCGTCCAGGGCCGCCAGCCCCCGCTCGACGGCGTCGCCGACCTCGTCCGGGTCGGCCAGGTCCAGGGCGTGCACGGGGACCGCCGCGAGCGCGGCGAGCACCCCGGCGGCCCGCAGCACCCCCGGCCCCCACGCGGCGAGCAGGTCCGGGTCGACCTCGGCCACCGCGTCGGGGTCCAGCGCGCGGGCGGCGAGGGTGCCCGGCAGCACCAGCGCGCTCGCGGGGGCGAGCTCGCCGTCCGCGTCGCGCAGCGCCAGGTCGCGCAGCACCGGCACGTCGCGCGCCGCGCGGAGCACCGCGCCCTCGTCGACCTCACCCTCGTCGACCTCACGGCCGTCGACCTCACGGCCGTCGACCTCACCGCCGTCGACCTCACCGCCGTCGACCTCACCGTCCACGGCACCGCCGGTCACGGCGGCCTCCATGACCGCGAGCACCGCGTCCGCGACGGCGTCGGGGTCCTCGGCGTCGGGGGAGGCCGCCACCGCCGCCGCCAGCGCCGGGTCCGTCAGCAGCGCCCACGCCCCGCCCTCGCGCGCCCCCAGGCGCACCAGCAGCTCGCCCGCACCGCCGGCCACCGCCTCCGGGTGGGCCACCCGCAGCCCGTGCCCGGCCAGCAGCCGCGCGGCCTCCGCGTCCAGGACCGCCGCGACCGCCGCGTCCGGGACGACGACACCGCGGGCGCCGTGCACGGTGCGCCCGTCCAGCAGCGGGACCGGCAGCCCCGACATCGCCTCGCGCGCCGCGCCGTCGCCCGCCAGCGGCAGCAGCGCCGCGAACAGCTCCCGCGCCGCGGCCGGCGACCCGCCGCCGGGCAGCAGCTCCAGGGCGTCGGCCAGCCCCAGGCGCAGCACCCCCAGCTCGGTGAGCAGGCGGTCCACGGCGCGGGGGGCAGCCACCAGACCCGCCAGCGAGGGCGCCAGGGCCGCCAGCAGGCGCGGGTCGTCCGCCCCCGCCCCGCGCAGCGCGACCGCCGACGCAGGGCGCAGCAGCAGCCGGCCGGCGCCCCGCCCGAGGTCCCCGGCGGCGTCCTGCGGCGCCGTCTCCGCGGCGGGCAGCAGCGGCACCTCGCGGGCGCGCCGCAGGACCCGCTCGCGCAGCTCCGCGTCCAGCCGGCCGGCCGGCACCCCGTGCGGCAGCAGGGGCAGGGCGTCGCCGCCGTCGGCGGCCACCTCCACCAGCAGGTCGCAGTACGCCTGCGCGGCGGCGTCCAGCACCGCGTCGGCGGCCGGGCCGGGCACGACCCGACGGCGGTCCGGGCCCAGCGGCAGGGTCGCCACCAGCAGCGCCGGCCACGGCAGGTCCTCGTCGGTGGGGGTGGGCGCGCACAGCACCCCCGGCCCCGCGACGGGCGCGGTGGCGCCGGCGGGGGAGAGGAGGTCGGTGCCGGACCCCGCGGGCGGCGGCGTGCGCGGCAGCGCCCACGCCAGGTGCCACGACGGGCGCGCGCGCTCCTCCACACCGCGCCCGGCCAGCGCGGCGGCGTCGTGCCGGCCGGAGCGGCGCAGCACCCGCCACCGCCCGGCGACGTCGCGCAGCACCCGCGGCGGCTCGCCCGGCACCTCCACGACGACCTCGTCGAGCGAGGGCAGCGCCAGCAGCAGCACGTCGTCCACCCCGGCCAGCAGCGCGGCGACCAGCTCCCGGGCCGCGGCGTCGCGCAGCGGCAGCTCCACGGCGGTGTCGTAGCCGGTGGGCGGCGGCGGTGCCGCGACGGCGAACGGCAGCCGCAGCACGGGCAGGTGCCCGCCGCGCCGCGCCACCTCCGCCCGCAGCCCCTCGCCGCCCGCGGCCCGCGCCGCCTCGTCCACCAGGTCGGCGCTCGCGGCCCGGGAGAAGCCCACGGCGCCGGTGGTGGAGGAGACCACCGGCGCGTCGGTGACGGCGAGCACGGCGGAGAAGCCCACGCCGAAGCGGCCCACCACGTCGCTGCCCGCGCCGCGCTTGGCGGAGGCGCGCAGCGTGGCCAGTCCCTGCACCCCGGCCGCGTCCAGCGGGGCGCCGGTGTTGGCGGCCAGCAGCCGCCCCGCCCCGCCGACCGTCCCGTCGGACGCCCCGCCGTCGCTCAGGCGCAGCAGGAGGCGGCCCGGCACCCCCGCGGCCGCGGCGGCGTCGGCGGCGTTCTGCGCCAGCTCCACCACCAGCCGGTCGCGGTAGGCGCCGAGGGCGGCGTCCTCCTCGGCGTTGGCGTCCTCCCGCAACCGCGCCGGGGAGGCCGTCCAGGCGTCCAGGACGTTCCGGCGCAGCCGCGCGGTGCCGAAGGGGTCGCCGGCGGCCGCGCCCGCGGGCCGGTTCAGGGCGCCGGCGCGGGCTCGGCCCGCTCCACCGCCCCCTCCGCCTCGTCCGCGGCGGGGTCGACCAGCTCGAGCTCGTCCACCGCGAGGTCGTCCACAAGGGGCGCGCTGGGCGCCTCCGGCTCCACCTCCACGTCCGTCTCGCTGTGCGCGCCGCAGCCGTGGTCGGCGCTGACGACGCGGCCGTCCTCGGGCGACCACTCGTTGGCGCACACCCCGAACACCTGGCGCAGCGAACCGGCCAGCAGCAGGAAGTACCCGCACGTGGAGCAGGGCGCCTTCGCGTGCTCGGCGACCTCGGAGGCGGGGCCGCGGTCGCCCTCGTACCAGCGCCGCGCCGCCTCGTCCCGGCCGAGGGCCGAGATGACGCGCTCGCGCCCCAGGCCCAGCTCGAACAGCGCCAGCTCGTCGGCCTCGGTCTCGCCGGTCGCCCGGTACCCCTGCTCCAGGTACGGGTCGTCCGCCTTGCGCGGCAGCGTGTCGCGCGGGCCGACGTCGCCGGGCGTGATGCGCTCGGACCACGGCAGCCACTCGGGGGGGCGCAGCGCGTCCTCGCCCGGTAGCAGGCACACCTCGTTGACGGTGACGTTGCGGGCGCGGGAGGCGCGCGTCACCGTCACCGTCCAGCGCCAGCCCCGGTACCCCGGCAGCAGGCAGGCGAAGGTGTGGCTGACGATCCGGTCGCCCTCGGCGACGGCGCCCAGGTGCTCGCCGACCGTGCCCTCGTCGGCGACCTCCTCGGCCGCGGTGCGGGCCAGGTCCACCGCGGCGGCGGCGGCGGCGTCCAGGGCCGGCTTGCGGGTGCGGCGCGGCCTGGCCGCGGTGCCCTCGGCCACGCTCACGCCTCGAGGTCGTCGGCGACGGCGCGCAGCACGGTGGCGACCTTGCGGGCACCGCCCTTCTCGGGGTAGCGGCCCCGGCGCAGCGACGAGGAGACGCCGTCGAGGAGCTTGATGAGGTCCTCGACGATGACGACCATGTCCTCCGGCTTCTTGCGGGTGGCGCGCGCCACCGAGTGCGCCGGCTCCAGCAGGCGCACCGACAGCGCCTGCGCACCGCGCTGGCCCTGCACCACGCCGAACTCCACGCGGGCGCCCTTGGCGAGCGTCGTGGTGCCCGCGGGCAGCGCCGAGGTGTGCACGAACACCTCCCCGCCGTCCTCGGCGGCGAGGAAGCCGAAACCCTTGTCGGTGTCGAACCACTTGACCTTGCCAGTCGGCACGGGAACCTTCTCGTCTGAGCGTCGGGCGCGGCGCGGAGCCGCGGCCCGGGTGATCGTCGGTCGTCTGCGGGCCGTCGCGTCGCCCGGGGGGTCGCGACGGTCGCCCCCAGGTTAACGGGGTGCGGGCGCGTCGCCTTCCCCTCGGTCCGCGGGCCCCGCCGCCAGGGCTGCGGCGTGCGAGGCCAGCCAGGCCGGGAAGTCCTCCAGCCCGCCCAGCACCACGTCGGCGCCCGCCCCGCGCAGCGCCGCCGCGTCGTGCGCGCCCGTCGTCACGCCCACGGCCACCGCCCCGGCCACCCGCGCGGCCCGCACGTCACCGGGGTGGTCGCCGACGTAGGCGGTGGCGCCGGCCCGCGCCAGCCGCTCGCCCTTGAGCTCGGCGAAGAGGTCCCCGGCGACGTCCTCGGGGCGCACCGCGCCGTCCAGCCCCGCCGCGGCCAGCACCTGGTGCACGTTGGGGGTGTGCTTGGCGCTGACGACGACGCTGCGCCCGCCGTGCGCGGCCGGTGCCGCCAGGGCCGCCGCCGCCCCCGGGTACGCCCGCACGCCGGGCACGCCCAGCGACGGGTACAGCTCCTTGTAGCGCGCGGCCAGCCGCTCCACCCGGTCCGCGGGGGTGCCCGGGGCCAGGCCGGCGACGATGAGCTCCAGCGGCATCCCCGCGTACGGCCACACGTCCTCGGGCGCCACGTGCACGCCCACCTCCGCCAGCGTCGCGCGCAGCGTGGCGGCGATGCCCTCGCTGGAGTCCACCAGCGTCATGTCCAGGTCGAACCCGACGACGGGCACGGCGGGCGCGCTCGGCGGGGGGGCGGGGCGGTCGGTCTCGGCCGGGGAGGTCACGGGCACCACAGTGCCAGGCGCCGCCGACACCCCCTCCCCGGCGGCTTGATCACCAGGTGGGATGCTGCCCGCGGCCGGTTGCGCGGCCCGGGAGGCTGCGCGAAGGTCGAGCGCGCGGGCGCCCAGCCGCCCGGCTCCCGTCGGGCGCCGTCCGCTCCGCGCGAGAACCCTGGTGATGGACGAGGAGACGACGAGACGACATGGCTGACTACGCGCTGCCGGACCTTCCGTACGACTACTCCGCGCTCGAGCCCCACATCTCGGGCACGATCATGGAGCTGCACCACGACAAGCACCACCAGGCGTACGTGACGGGTGCGAACACGGCCCTGGAGAAGCTGGCCGCGGCGCGCGACGCCGACGACCTGGCCACCGTGAACCTGCACGAGAAGAACCTGGCCTTCAACCTGGGTGGGCACGTGAACCACTCGGCGTTCTGGCCGAACCTGTCCCCGGACGGCGGCGACAAGCCGACCGGCGAGCTGGCCGCCGCCATCGACGAGCAGTTCGGCTCGTTCGACAAGTTCCGCGCCCACTTCGCGGCGGTCGCCGCCGGCGTGCAGGGTTCCGGCTGGGCGATCCTCGCCTGGGACTCGGTGGGCCAGAAGCTCATCAACGTCCAGCTGTACGACCAGCAGGGCAACATCGCGCTCGGCCTGGTGCCGATCGTGCTGCTGGACGTGTGGGAGCACGCGTACTACCTGGACTACAAGAACGTCCGCGCCGACTACGTCAAGGCGTGGTGGAACGTCGTGAACTGGGCCGACGCCGCCCAGCGCTTCGAGAAGGCGCGCACGCAGACGGCGGGGCTCATCGTCCCCTGATCGCGCGGTGACGGTGCGCTGAGGCGCCACGTCGCGGGAGGGGCGGTCCCCGGTGCGGGGACCGCCCCTCGTCGCGTCCGCACCGGTGCGGACACCGGTGCGGACACCGGCGCGCTCAGGCCGGCAGGTGCTCGGCGAGCAGCGCGAGGAACGCCCGCGCCGCGGCGGACGAGCCGGCGCCGGCGTGCACGGCGCACACCCGGCGCACCGGAGCGTCGGCCACCGCCACCGCCCGCACCCCGGTGGCGCCGCGCGCGGCCGCGGCGGGCAGCAGGGCCACGCCCACCCCGGCGCGCACGAGGTCCAGCAGGAACGGCGCGGAGGAGCTCTCGACGGCGACCTCTCGGGCCAGGCCGGCCGCGGCGAACGCCTCGTCGCCCTGCCGGCGCCCGCTGGTGCCGGCGGGGAAGTCCACGCCCGGGCGCGTCGCCACGTCCCGCAGCCGCAGCCGGCGCCGCCGGGCCCACGGGTCGTCCTCGGCGACGACCGCCACCAGGGGCTCGGTGGCGATCACCTGCGCCTGCACGCCCACCGGCGGTTCGCTGAGCGCGGTGCCGGTGAACCCGACGTCGAGGGTTCCGGCGACCACGTCGGCGACGGTCCGCGCGGAGGTCTGCTCCACGACGGTGGCGCGCACGCCGGGGTGCCGCTCGCGCAGCCGCGCCAGCAGGCCCGCCAGGTCCACGTCCCCCAGCGTGGGGATGGTGCCGATGCGCAGCGGTCCCTCGACGGCCCCGGTGGCCGCGGCCACGTCGGTGCGCAGCCGGTCCAGCTCGGCCAGCACGGTGCGGGCGCGCGGCAGCAGCGCCTCCCCGGCGGCGGTGAGCCGCACGCTGCGGCTGGTGCGCTCGAACAGCGCGGCCCCGAGCTCCGCCTCCACCCGGGCGACGTGGGCGCTGAGGGCGGACTGGGCGATGCCCACCTCGTGCGCGGCGCGCGTGAAGTGCAGCGTCCCGGCGACGGCCAGCACGCACCGCAGCTGCAGCGGGGTCACGGGCGGGAGCGTAGCTCGGCGATCGTGTTCTGCGATCGCCGCGCGCCTTCCGATCGCTTGGACGCCGGGCGCCTGCCGGGAGCACGCTGCTCCCGTGCTGACCCGCCCCCTGCTGCTGCTCATGGCCGTCGCGACCGGCCTGACCGTCGGCGGCAACTACGTCAACCAGCCGCTGCTGGACACGATCGCCCTCTCCCTGGCGGTGCCCCAGGGCACCGCCGCCGCCCTGGTCACCACCGCGCAGGTCTCCTACGGCCTCGGCCTGCTGCTCGTGGTGCCGCTGGGTGACCTGCTGGAGCGCCGCCGGCTGCTCACCGTCCTGGCGCTGCTGGCCGCCGCCGGGCACGCGCTGTGCGCGCTGGCGCCCTCCTTCGCGGTGCTGGCGGTGGGCACCGCGGTGGCCGGGGTGTTCTCGGTGGCCGCCCAGGTGCTCGTGCCGTTCGCGGCGGAGCTGGCCGAACCCGGCCGCGAGGGCCGGGCGGTGGGCACCGTGATGAGCGGGCTGCTCCTGGGGGCGCTGCTGGCGCGCAGCGTCTCCGGCGTGCTCGCCGACCTCGCCGGCTGGCGCGCCCCGTACGCGGTGGTGGCGCTCGCCCTCGTGGTCCTCGCCCTGGTGCTGCGCCGCCGCCTGCCGGTGAGCGTGCCCGAGCGCGTCGGCGGCTACGCGGCCACGCTGGCCTCCACGGCCGCGCTGGTGCGCACCGAGCCGCGGCTGCGAACCCGCGCGCTGCTGGGCGCGGCGGGGTTCGCGGGCGTCTCGGTGCTCTTCAGCTCGATGACGTTCCTGCTCGCGGGGGAGCGGTTCGGCCTCGGCGAGGCGCAGATCGGGCTGATCGGCCTGGCCGGGGCCGGTGCCGCCGCGGTGGCGTCGCTGGCGGGCCGGCTGGCCGACGCGGGGCGGGGTCAGCTCGCCACGGGTGCCGGGGTGCTGCTGTTCGCGCTGGCGTGGGTCGCGCTGGGGCTGTCCGCCTCGGGTGCGCTGACGTCGCTGGTGCTGTTCGTCGCCGGGTACGCGCTGGCGGACCTGGCGCTGCAGGCGGTGCACGTCTCGAACCAGAACGTGGTCTACCCGTTGCGCCCGGACGCCCGCGCGCGGCTGAACTCCGCCTACATGACGACGTACTTCGCCGGCGGTGCGCTCGGTTCGGCCGTCGGTTCCGCCGCCTGGATCGCGGGCGGCTGGAGCGCGGTCACCCTCGCCGGCGCGGTCCTCACCGTCGTCGTGCTGGGGCTGTGGCTGGTGGACGTGCGGGTGGAGCGGCGCTCTCGCCCGGCCGCCAGCCCGCTCAGCCCCGCCGGCGCCGACGCGCGATGACCGCCCCGACCCCGGCGAGCACTGCGAGGACGGCCACGACCACCGCGGCGACCACGCCGGTGCTCACCCCCTCACCCTCCGCCGCGGCGTCGCCCGGGGCGTCCACGACCGGGTCCGCCTCGCCGTCGGCGGTGGGGGAGGCCTCCGCGGTGGTGGCCCCGTCCACGGGGGAGGAGGTGACCACGTCGGGCGTGGGGGCGGTGGTCGCCGCCGCCCCGCCGGCGGCCGTCTCCGCGGTGAACGTGAAGGAACCGGAGATCGGGTGCCCGTCGGAGGACGTCACCCGCCACTGCACCTCGTAGGCGCCGGCGGGCCGCTCCCCGGCCAGCGACTGCGTGACCGTCTCGTCCACCACCCGCGGCTCACCGGTGGAGACCACGCCCGTGGGGCCGGTGACCTGCACCTGCGTGCCCAGACCCACCGGGGGGGACGACATCGTCAGCACCACCTGCTCGGGCGCCTGCTCCAGCACGGCGTCCGCGGCCGGGTCGGTGGACACCAGCCGGTCGTGCGCCCAGGCGCCGGGCGCGGCGGCGAGCGAGGCGCCGAGGGCCAGCGCGACGGCGGCGCCACCGCGGGCGGCGCGGCGGCGGGTCGTGCGGGGGGCGGGGCGGCGGGTGGTCAGGCAGTCGGGCACCCGCCCACCCTACGAACCGGCACCGCGACCGGCACCGCGACCGGCACCGCGACCGGCACCGGGGCGGGGCGGCGGCCGTCGCCCGCCGGCTGCTGGCACAGTGGGCGCGTGGCCCAGCGCAAGAAGCCCCGCCCCCGACCGGCGCCGCCCGCCCGGGTCGCGCCGCCGGCGCCCGTCGAGGTCGCGCAGCCCTCGTCCACGGCGGCGATCGCCGCCACCATCGCGGCCGTCCTGTCGCTGCTGGTCTCCGTGGTCTTCTTCCCCCTGGCCCTCGCGGTGGCGCTCGTGGTGCTCGTGGTGTCGGTGCGGGCCCTGGCGCGCCGCGCACCGTTCCGCGGGTGGTGGGTGGCCGCGACCGCGGTGAGCGCGTTCTCCCTGGCGTCGTCCGCGCTGGGGCTCGCCCTGCTGCTCGCGGCCCGGTGAGCGCGCCGGGCGCGGGGCCGGCCCCGCTGGTCCTCGCCCTCGCCCTGGACGAGGCCGACCAGCGGCACCTGGACGAGCTGCGCCGGCGGCACTTCCCGCCGGAGCGCCTGCGCGTCGGCGCGCACGTCACCCTCTTCCACGCCCTGCCCGGCGAGGACCTGCCCGCCGTGCTGGACGCGGTGCGCGAGGAGTGCCGCCGCCCGCCCTTCGCGGTGGAGGTCGCCGGGGTGCGCTCCCTGGGGCGCGGCACGGCGCTGGTGCTGCGCTCGGCGGAGCTGGACGCGCTGCGCGCCGACCTGGCCGGGCGGTTCGCCGGCCGGCTGACCCGCCAGGACGCGCAGCGGTTCTCCGCGCACGTCACCGTGCAGAACTTCGTGGCCCCCGCCGAGGCCCGTGAGCTCGTCGCGCGCCTGTCGGCGGGGTTCGTCCCGTGGTCGGTGCGCGCGGTGGGCGTCGAGGTGCACCGCTACCTCGACGGGCCGTGGGAGGCCGTCGGGACCGTCCCGTTCGGCTGAACCCCCGGGAGCGGCTCAGCCGAACGCGACGCGCGCGGCCGCGTACGGCTCCAGCGGGCGCCCGTGCGCGTCCACGGCGAGCCAGCCGTCGGCGCTGCCGGTGTCGTCGAACAGCACCGGGACGGTGCAGTCGGGAGCGGCGCTCGCCAGGCGGAACGTCACGACCTCGTGCAGCGCCCCCGTGATCAGCGCGCCGGTGTCGGCGACGTCCTGGCCGTTGACGACGGCCAGGGCGGCGGAGCCCGTCGAGGTGCTCGCGTCGTCGTCGGCGAGCCCGTCGCCGTCGGCGTCGGTGAACGTCCAGGTGCCGTCCTGCTCGTGGGCGCCCTCGCAGGGGAACAGCACGAGGTTCAGCTCGAACGGCAGCGCGGGCCCGTCCGGCAGGGCGCTCGCGGTGAGGTCGGCGACCCCGCCGGCGGGTGCGGTGACCTCGGCGGGTTCCAGCGACCACGCCGGCGGCACCGGCGTGGTGGGGCCGGTGGTGGCCACCCGCACGGCCTCACCCAGCAGGGCGGAGCTCAGGGACTCCTCGCCGCCGACCGCGCGCACCACCTCCACCGGGGCGGACGGCGCGGCCAGGTACCCGCGGGTGGCGTCGCCGAGGTCACCGGCTGAAGGGGTCAGCAGCACCGGTCCGCCGGTGGCGGCGGCGGTGGCGCCGGCGACCAGCGCGTCGGGGAAGGAGCCGCCGCGGGCGAGGGTGACGGTCCCGCCGTCCAGCAGCGGGGTCGTCACGAACTCCCGGGCGAGCTCGACGGCGGTCCCGAAGCGGTCCGCGCCGGCGATGCGCGCGCTGCCCAGACCCGCACCGGTCAGCTCGGCCTGCACCGCGGGGGCGATGGACTCCTCGCCGCCGACGACCCACACGTGCTCGGTGCCCAGGTCGGCCAGCGCCTGCGCGGTCGCCGCCGGCAGCTCGCCGGACCGGGTCAGCAGCACGGGCGCGGGTGTGCCGGCGGCCGCGGGGGCACCGGTCGCCAGCGCGTCGGGGAAGTCCTCGCCGCTGACGAGGAACGCCGCCGGGTAGCCCTGGAGCTCGCGCACGTCGCCGCGCCGGGCGATCTCGGCGGCCACGAGCGCGGCGGTGCCGTAGCGGTCGGCGCCGCCGAGGCGGGTGACCTGCCGGGTGCCGCCGGCGTACGCGGCGACGACGTCCGCGGCGACGGCCGACTCGGCGCCGAGCACGATCAGCTCCCGCACGCCCAGCTCGTCCAGGGCGCGGGCGGTGGCCTCGTGCGGGGTGTCCGAGGGGGTCAGCAGGAGGGCGGCGCCGGCCTGCGCGGCCAGCGGGGCGGCGGTCACCGCGTCGGCGAACCCCTCACCGGTGACGAGCACGGCGGTGTCCGTGCCGGCCGGGTGCGTGACCTCGGTGGCGGCCACCGCCGCGGTGGCGTACCGGTCGGGTCCGGCCGCGCGGGCGGGCGTCACCTCCGCGCTCGCCCGCACGGTGGTGGTGGGGGTGCTCGTGCCGGGTGCGGCGGCCGCTGCGGTCGCGCCGCCGGCGGCCAGGGCCAGGGCGGTGACGGCGCTCAGCGCCGTGCGGCGCCCGGTGCGGTCCCCGTGCCGGGGGGCGGTCGTCACGGTGCTCTCCTCCCGCGTGGCCTCGCGGGCCCGGCGCTGGGCCCGCACCCACGACGCTAGGCCGGCCCGGCCCGCTCGGCCCGTCGGGACGGGCCGAGCGGGCGGATCGTCACGGGATCGACAAGGGGTGCCGGGCCCGCCGTCAGCGCCCGTCCGCGGCGCCCGGCCCGCGCGGGCGGAGGACCTCGATCACCGAGGAGTCGTCGTCGGCGCCGCGCCCCTGCGCAGCGCCCAGCAGGTACAGCTGCTCGGCGGCCGAGGCCACCGGGGTCGGCAGGCCCGCGGCGCGGGCGGCGCGGGTGACGATGCCCATGTCCTTGACGAAGATGTCCAGGCGGCTGAGGACCTCCGCGTCCTCCTCCTGCAGCGCCTGCAGCATGCGCGGGCCGCGGTTGGCGAGCATGAAGGAGCCGGCGGCACCGGCGGAGAGGGTCTCCAGGGTGGCGGCCGGGTCCAGCCCGAGGCGCTCGGCCAGCGCGAGCGCCTCGGCGCCGGCGGCGATGTGCACCCCGCACAGCAGCTGGTTGACGGTCTTGAAGGCCTGGCCCTGACCGGGCTCGTCGCCGATGACGCTGAGCGTGGAGGCGAGCAGGTCCAGCACCGGCGCCGCCTTCTCGCGCGCCTGCGGGGCGGCGCCGACCACGATGAGCAGGTCGCCGGCGCCGGCGCGCGCGGGACCGCCGCTGAGGGGGGCGTCGACGAGGTGGACGTCGTGCTCGGCCAGGCGCCGGGCGACGTCCACGACGTCGTCGATGCCGACGGTGCTGGTCATGACGACCACGGCGCCGGGGGCCAGGACGCCCGCGACGCCCTGCTCGCCGAAGAGCACCTCGCGCAGCTGCGCGCCGTCGCGCACGGCCAGCAGCACGGCGTCGGCGCCGGTGGCGGCCTCGGGTGCGGAGGGGAAGGTCCGCACGCCCGCGTCGGCGGCCAGCGCCGCCCGCTGCGGTGCGGGGTCGAAGCCGTGCACGGTGAGCTGCTCGGTCAGCCGCGTGGCCATGGGCAGCCCCATGGCGCCCAGGCCGAGGACGGCGACGGTGTAGCCGGGGGGAGTGGGCATCGGGGGCTCCTGGGTGGTCGCGGGGGTGGTCGCGGGGGTGGTCGCAGGGTCGGTCACGGGGCGGTGAGGGTGCGCACGACGGCGGCCAGGGAGCCGTCGTCGCCGACGTTGCCGGCGAAGACCACGTAGGGGGTGCCCACCGCGGGGCCGTCGACGGGCTCCCACAGCGAGACGATGCCGGGCAGCATCGGCCCGCGCACCAGGGCGCGGCGGATGCCGAGGCCGTGGGCGGCCACGTCGCTGGAGGTGATGCCGCCCTTGGCGATCACGAACCGCGGCGGGTGGGCGGCGAGCACGCGCTGCACCACCTCGACGACCGCGGCGGAGACGCGCCGGGAGATCTCCAGGCTCTCCGCTGGGTCGTCGGTGCGCCGCAGGTCGCGGCTGGTGTGCACGACGACGTCGCCGTCGGCGAGCAGGCGCGCGGCCTCGGCGGCCAGCCCGGCCACGTGCTCCCCGGCGCGGGCGTCGTCGAGGACCAGCGGGACCTCGACGACGAGGGAGCGCACGTCGGGGCGCTCGGCCTGCAGCACCGCGAGCTGGCGGCTGGTCAGGCCCACGTGGGAGCCGACCACGACGAGCCCCCCGCCCGGGCGCGGCGGGCGCCCGCCGAACACCTCCTCGGCGCTCAGCGGGGGGTGCACCTCCTGGCCGGTGCGGGCGCGCACGAAGGGCGGGCCGACCCGGTACAGCAGCTCCTTGCCGTTCTCCTCGGCCTGCGCCAGGCCGAGGGAGAGCAGGCGCAGGTCGTCCTCGGTGACGGCGTCGGCGACCACGGGGGTGGCGCCGGCGACGGGGGCCAGGGCGGCGGCGACGGCGGTGGGGCCGGCGCGCACGACGCCCAGGTCGAGCACGACGACGTCCTGCGCGCGGGTGCGCCCGTCCGTCTTCTCCTCGACCCAGGCGCGCAGGTCGGAGCTGCGGTACCCGAAGGTGGCGTCGCGGGCGAACTCCGTCTCGCCCGCCGGGACCAGCCCGCCGGGGGTGCGCAGGTGGTGCACGCCGCCGACGGTGATCCGGCCGGCGTCGGGGAAGGCGGGCACGAGCACCACGCCGTCCACGGGGCGCTGCCCGTGCTCGGCGAGGGTGGCGGCGATGACGTCGGTCTCCAGCGGGAAGTGCCCGCGCAGGGTGGAGTCGCCGCGGCTGACGAAGCGGACGCGGGTGCCGGTGCGCCCGGCGGCGGCGAGCGCCGCGGTGACGACCTGCCGGTTGCGCTCGGCGGCCTCCCGGGCGTCGAGGCTGCGCGTGTTGGTGAGCACGTAGACGGCGCGGGCACCGGTGCCCAGGGCCCAGGCGAGGTCGTCCTCCTCCCAGGCGGTCAGGACGGGCAGGTCCGCGACGGACTGGGTGCCGGTGGGGTCGTCGTCGAGGACGACCAGCACGGTGCCGGCGCGGTCGGCGGCCTCGGCGACCCGTGCGGCGGGGACCTCGACCGGGGAGGGGTAGCGCTGGAGGAGAGTGTCCTCGTCCACCATGAGAACTCCTTTGTTGTCAGATGTCAGACATCCTAGGTGGCGCGGTGGCGCCTGTCGAGGAGGGGTGCTCAGGAGGAGGGGTCCAGCACGTAGCGGCGCAGGTCCTCCGCGGTCTGCTGCAGGTGCGCGTCCATCGCCCGGCGCGCCCCCTCCGGCTCACCCGCGCGCACCGCCGCCAGCACCAGGGCGTGCTGCTCGACGGCGTTGGCCTGGATCTGCGGGACCGCGGAGGTCTGCTCGCGCTTCTCCCGCAGCACCCGCGAGAGGGGGTCCAGCAGCACGGCGACGAACGGGTTGCGCGAGGCGCGCAGCAGCACGTCGTGGAACGCGATGTCGGCGTGCACGAAGTCGTCCACGTCGCCGTGCCGGTGCGCGGTGCGCATCCGCTCCAGCAGCTCCTCCAGCCGCTCCAGGTCCGCCTCGTCGCGGCGTGCGGCGGCCAGCGCGGCGGCGCCGGTCTCGATCATCCGGCGCACCTCGACGAGCTGCACGGACGTCGCGTCGTCCCCGGCGCCGGCGGAGGTGGCCCGCAGCACCGCCTCCAGCCCCGTCCAGCGCTCGACCGGGTTCACGTAGCTGCCCACGCCGGGTGCGGCGCGCACGACGTTCTGCGCCTGCAGGGTCTTCAGCGCCTCGCGCAGCGTCATGCGGCTCACGCCGTGCGCCTCGCAGAGCTCGGCCTCGGTGGGCAGCAGCTGGCCGGCGGGCAGCTCGCCGCGCACGACCTGCTCCAGGATCGTCTCGGCCACCTGGCTGACCAGCGACGTGCGCGCCAACGGAACGGACCCTCCCACCCGGCGCCGCGGTCCGGTGATCGGGCGCCGGGCGACTCTACCGGCGCGAGCGCCGTCCCCCCCCCCCCCCCCCGTTGCCCGCAGCGCCGCGCGCTCCGGCGTGAGCCTCCGGCCGGGGGCGGGGCTCAGCGCTCGGCGGCCAGGCCGTGCTCGAGGCGCCGCAGCAGGTCCAGGGCCCCGTGGACGCCGGCGTCGTCGCCGCCGAGCGCCCGGTGCAGGCGCTCGGCCCAGTGGGCGCGCAGCAGCGCGATGTTCCGCGCGGCCAGCGCGGTGGGCCTCAGCGCGACCGAGCGCCCGTCGTGCCCCTCGTGGGAGCGCTCGACGAGGCCCTTGGCCTCCAGGGAGCGCACGGCGGCGCTGAGGTTGCTGCGCTGCAGGCCGGTGGCCGCGGCGGCGGCGCTGGGGGAGGTGCCGGGGTTGCGGTCGAGGTGGCGCATCACGGTGGTCTCGGTGGCCGTCAGCGCGACGACGCCCTCGAGCGCTGCGTGCCGCTGCTGCAGGTCGCGCGCGACGGTCAGCAGCACGTCGGCGAGGTCGGCGAGGCCGGCGTCCCGGGGGCGCGGCGGTGCGGTGGTGGCCACGGGGACAGCGTACGCGGTGGTTGTCGAGCTATAGTTATGGAAACATCACCGATCGACGAGGAACCCCGTGCCCGCTCCCGCTCCCGCTCCCGCTCCCGCCGGCGTCACCGGCGCCCCCGCGCTCCCGCCCGTCGAGGGCCACCGCGGACTCACCCGCGGCCTGCTGCTCGTGCTGGCCCTGCTGTTCGCCATCGCCCCCTTCGCCACCGACCTGTACCTGGCCGCCTTCCCGCGGATGACCGGCGACCTGGGCACCGACGAGACCGGCGTGCAGCTCACCCTGACCGCCTTCCTCATCGGCTCCGCCGCCGGTCAGCTCGTCTTCGGCCCGCTGTCCGACCGGTTCGGGCGCGTGCGACCGCTGCTCGCCGGAGCCGTCCTGTGCGTGCTCGCCAGCACTGCCGCCGTGGTCGCGCCCACCGTCGGGCTCCTCGTCGCCGCCCGCGTCGCGCAGGGCCTGGGCGGGGCGGCCGGCATGGTCATCGGCCGCGCGATCGTCGCCGACCTCGTCACCGGGCGGGCCGCCGCGCGCGCCCTGAGCCTGCTGATGATCGTCGGCGGCCTCGCCCCGGTCGTCGCCCCGCTGGCCGGCAGCCTGCTCGTGGACCCCATCGGCTGGCGCGGCGTCCTCGCCGTCGTCCTCGCCCTGGCCGTCGTCGTGCTCGTCGCGGTGCTCGCCGTGGTGCGCGAGTCGCACCCGCCCGCCCGGCGCGCCGCCGCCCGCGACCTGCGGGCCCGCTCCGGCTCCACCGCCCGCGACCTGCGCTCGCGCACCTACGTCGGCAACACCCTGGCGTTCGGGTTCGGGTTCGCCGTGATGATGGCCTACATCTCCGCCTCGCCGTTCCTGTACCAGGAGCTCATGGGGCTCGGGGAGGTGCAGTACGGCCTGGTGTTCGGCGTCAACGCCCTGCTGCTCGCCGTCGTCAGCGGCGCCTCCGCGCGACTGGCGGGCAAGCACCCCGTGCACCGGCTGCTCGGCGTGGGCCTCGGGGTGTCGCTGGCGGGTTCCGCGGCGCTGCTGCTGCTCGTCCTGCTCGACGTGCCCGCCGGGTGGTTCGCCCTGCCGATCGCCGTCGCCGTCGCCGCCCTCGGCCTGGTGATGGGCAACGGCACGGCGCTCGCGCTGGCCGCGGTCCCGCGGGCGGCCGGGTCCGCCTCCGCGCTGCTGGGCGCGCTGCAGTTCGCGCTCGCCGCCCTGGTCTCCCCGCTGGTCAGCCTCGGCGGCGGCACGAGCCCGCTGAACCTCGCGATCGTCATGGTCGCCGCGGCCGTCGTGGCCCTCGGCGGGTTCGCGCTGGGGAACACCGGCCGCGGCCGGGTGCCGGCGCAGCGCCAGCACCGCTGAACCCCGGGGGCGGGGGCCCGGCCCGGGCCCCCGGCTACCAGGCTCCCGCCGCCGTGCGCACCGCCGCCGGCAGCGCCCGCAGCACCTCGTCGACGTCCTGCTCGGTCGTGGACGGACCCATCGAGAACCGCACCGCGGTCCGGGCGGTGTCGGCGTCCAGGCCCGTGGCCAGCAGCACGTGGGAGGCGTCCTCGGAACCCGCCGAGCACGCCGAGCCGCTGGAGCACACGATCCCCGCGGCCTCCAGCTCCAGCAGGACCGTCTCCCCGCCCACGCCCGCGAAGCAGAACGAGGCGTGGTGCGGCAGGCGCTGCACCGGGTGACCGGTCAGCCGCGCACCGGGCACCGCGTCGAGGACCCCGGTGACCAGCCGGTCGCGCAGCGCCCGCAGCCGCGCCGACTCCTCCTCGCGGGCCGCCTCGGCCAGGCCCAGGGCGACGGCGGTGCCGACGGCGCCGGCGACGTCCACGGTGCCCGGACGGCGGCCCTGCTCCTGGCCCCCGCCGTGCAGCAGCGGTTCCAGCGGCACCGACCCCCGCACGAACAGCGCACCGGACCCGCGCAGACCGCCGAACTTGTGCGCCGAGACCGACAGCGCGTCCACGCCGAGGGCGCCGACGTCCAGCGGGAGGTGCCCGGCGGCCTGCACGGCGTCGGTGTGCAGCGGAACCCCGTGCGCGCGGCAGGTCCGCGAGATGTCCGCCAGCGGCTGCACCGTGCCGATCTCGTTGTTGGCGTACATGACCGACACCAGCGCGGTGCCGTCGTCGACGAGGTGCTCCAGCTGCTCCAGGTCCACGACCCCGAACTCGTCGACGCCCACCTCGTCCACCCGGAAACCCCGCCGCGCGAGCGCGCGGGCCGTCTCCAGCACCGCCGGGTGCTCGATCGCGGAGACGACGACGCGCTTCCCGCGCGGGTCCGCACCGGCGATCCCGGTGACGGCGAGGTTGTCGGCCTCGGTGCCGCCCGCGGTGAACACGACCTCCCCGGGGCGGCAGCCGAGCACCTGCGCCACCCCGGAACGGGCCGCGTCCAGGCCGGCCTTCGCCGCCCGGCCGGCCTCGTGGGCGCTGGAGGGGTTCCCCGTGACATCGGTCAGGTACGGCCACACGGCCTGGAGCACCTCCCGGCGCGGCGGGGAGGTCGCGGCGTGGTCCAGGTAGATCACGGCGCCACCTCCACCGCTGCCGCCGCGGCCACCTCGACGTCCAGGCCGAGGTCGAGGGTGCGCGAGTTCTGCGTCAGCGCGCCCACCGAGACCAGGTCGACCCCGGTGCGCGCGATCGCGGCCACCGTGTCCAGGCGCACCCCTCCGCTGGCCTCGACCAGGGCGCGCGAGGCGGCGCGCACCCGGCGCACGCCCTCGGCGAGGTCCGGCAGGGAGAAGTTGTCCAGCAGCACCACGTCGACGTCGGCGGCCAGCACGGCGTCGAGCTGGTCGAGGCGGTCCACCTCCACCTCGACCGCCGTGGTGTGCGGGACCCGCTCGCGCACCCGGCGCAGGGCGGTGGTCACGTCCACGCCCTCGGCCAGCAGCACCGCCAGGTGGTTGTCCTTCACCAGCACCGCGTCCGACAGCGACCACCGGTGGTTGCGGCCGCCGCCGGCGCGCACCGCGGCGCGCTCCAGGGACCGCAGGCCCGGGGTGGTCTTGCGGGTGTCCACGATCCGCGCGCCGGTGCCGGCGACGGCCGCGACGAACTCCGCGGTGCCGGTGGCGATCCCCGACAGGTGCTGCAGCAGGTTCAGGGCGACGCGCTCGGCGCGCAGCACCCCGCGGGCGGTGCCGCTGGCGCGCCCCAGCACGTCACCGGTGGCGAACCGGGTGCCGTCCGCGGAGAACTCGCAGCGCAGCAGCGCACCACCGCTGAGGGCGGCGGCCTGCTCGAACGCGGCGAGGGCGCAGGCGGTGCCGGCCAGCACGCCGGGTTCGCGGGCGCGCAGCTCGGCGTGCGCGACGGCACCGGGCGGCAGCAGGGCCTCGCTGGTGACGTCCCCCCAGGGGGCGTCCTCGGCGAGGGCGGCGGCGACGACCGCCGCGGGGTCTGACGGGTGGTTCACGCGGTCCTCCGCAGGGTGCGACGGCGCGGTGCGCCGGGGGTCTCGGGGTGGTCCTGGCGGTGGTGCGCGCCGAGGCTCTCCGCGCGCAGCGTCGCCGCCGTCACGAGCAGGCGGGCCACCAGCAGCAGGTTGGCGTCCTCGTGGGCGCGGCGGTCCGCGCCGGGCGCGTCCGCCAGGTCCAGGGGGTGCTCCTCGGGCGTGAGCAGCTTCGCGGCGACCTGCAGGCCGGCCGCGTCGCGGAACAGCCCGGCGTGCTCCCACACCGCCGCCCGCAGGTCGCGGCGGGCCACGTGCGAGGCGAGCGCGCCGGCCCCGCCGGGCAGTTCCACCACCTCGTCGTCGGCGAACACCGGCGGTGCGGCGTCCGCCCCGGCGGCGACCGCCGCGACGTCGGCGGCCACCCGGGAACCGGTGACCAGCGCCTCCAGCAGGGAGTTCGACGCCAGCCGGTTCGCGCCGTGCACGCCCGTGCACGCGACCTCCCCGGCCGCCCACAGCCCCGGAACTCCCGTGCGGCCGCGGGCGTCCGTGCGCACCCCGCCCATCAGGTAGTGCGCGGCGGGGGTCACCGGCACCGGTTCGCGGTCCGGGTCGATCCCGGCCGCCGCGCAGAGCGCGGCGATCCCGGGGAAGCGCTCGGCGAAACCCCGCCCGGTGCGCGCGCGCAGCCCGGTGGCGTCCAGCAGGGCCGGGCTCCCGCCGTGCGCGGCCACCGCCCGGGCCGTGGCGCGGGCCACGACGTCGCGGGGGGCGAGTTCCGCGCGCGGGTCGATCGCGGGCATGAACCGGTGCCCGGCCGCGTCGAGCAGCACCGCGCCGTCACCGCGCACAGCCTCCGAGACGAGGAACGGCTCGTCGACGGCCGCGACCGTGGGGTGGAACTGCACCATCTCCAGGTCCGCCAGGCCGGCGCCCGCGCGCCACGCGGCGGCCAGGCCGTCGCCGGTCGCGACGGCGGGGTTCGTGGTGCGGCTGAACAACTGCCCCGCCCCGCCGGTGGCGAGCACCACCGCGCCCGCCTCGACCCGGTGCGGCACGTCCGCCCCGCGGGCGTCGCGCAGCAGCAGGTCCGCGCCCACCACCCGGTTCCCGCGCACCACCAGGCCGGCGAGGAACGCCTCCTCGTGCACGGCGACGCCGCTGCGGCGCACGGCCGCGGCGAGCGCCGCCGTCACCGCCGCACCGGTGCGGTCCCCGCCGGCGTGCAGGATCCGCGGCCGCGAGTGCGCCGCCTCCAGGCCGAGGGAGAAGCTCCCGCCGGCGTCGCGGTCGAACTGCGCCCCGCGCCCCAGGAGCGCGCGCAGCGCCGCCGGCCCCGCCGCGCACACCGCCTGCACCGCAGCCGGGTCGCACAGCCCGGCGCCGGCGGCCAGGGTGTCGGCCGCGTGCGCGGCGACGTCGTCCGCGTCCGCGGCCACGGCGATGCCGCCCTGCGCCCACCGGCTGCTGCCGTCGCCGAGGGCCGTCTTGGTCGCCAGCACGACCGACCCCGAGCGCGCGACGTCCAGCGCCGCGGTCATCCCCGCGATGCCGGCACCGACGACGAGGACGTCGCAGGAGGTGACCGCGGGGTTCACGGCCGGACGGCCAGCATGCGCTCCAGCGCGGTGCGGGCGTCGGCCGCCACCTGCGCCGGGACGCTCACCCGGTTCACGACCTCGCCGCGCACCAGCGACTCCAGGACCCACGCGAGGTAGGCGGGGTGGATGCGGTACATCGTCGAGCACGGGCACACCACCGGGTCCAGGCAGGTGATGGTGAGGTCCGGGCGGGTGTCGGCCAGGCGGCGCACCATGTTGATCTCGGTGCCGATCGCGAACGCCGTGCCGGCGGGCGCCGCGTCCACGACCCGCTGGATGTACTGCGTGGAGCCGCTCTCGTCGGCGGCGTCGACGACCTCCACCGGGCACTCCGGGTGCACGACGACCCGCACGTCGGGGTTCGCGGCGCGGGCCGCCTCGATCTGCTCCACCGTGAAGCGCTGGTGCACCGAGCACCAGCCCCGCCACAGCAGCACGCGGGCGTCGGTCAGCGCCTCGGGGGAGTTCCCGCCGCGCGGTTTGCGCGGGTCCCACAGCGGCATGGCCTCCAGGGGCACGCCCATCGCCTTGGCGGTGTTGCGGCCCAGGTGCTGGTCGGGGAAGAACAGCACCCGCTGCGCCCGCTCGAACGCCCAGGCCAGCACCTCGCGGGCGTTGGAGGAGGTGCAGACGATCCCGCCGTGCGCGCCGCAGAACGCCTTCAGCGCCGCGGCGGAGTTCATGTAGGTGACCGGCAGCACGGGCACCTTCCCGTCCGCGTCGGGCGCGGTGCCGTACAGGGCGCTCAGTTGCTCCCAGCAGGCCTGCACCGCGTCGATGTCGGCCATGTCGGCCATCGAGCAGCCCGCCGCCAGGTTCGGCAGGATCACCGGCTGCTGCGCCGTGGTGAGCAGGTCGGCCGTCTCGGCCATGAAGTGCACGCCGCAGAACACGACGGCCTCGGCCTCCGGGTGGCGCTGGGACTGCTGCGCCAGCTGGAAGGAGTCGCCGACGAAGTCGGCGTACCGCACGATCTCGTCGCGCTGGTAGGCGTGGCCCAGGATCGTCACCCGGTTCCCCAGGTGCTCCTTCGCGGCGCGGATCCGGCGGTCCAGCTCCTGCGGCCCGAGCAGGCGGTACTCGGCGGGGATCTGCTGCTGCACCGGGGTGGTCGCCGGGGCCGGGTCCTGCCGGGAGGCGCCGGCTCCGTACGTCGGAGCGGGCAGCGGCAGCCCGGGGACGGCGTCGAACTGCCAGGGCCCGCTGGGCAGGTCGGGGTCGCACGTCCCGCTGTCCACGCCCCCGGGGGTGCGGGTGAGCAGGGCGATCTGCGTGGGGACGGACGCCATGGCGCGCTCTCTCTCGGGTTCGGCGGTCACCGGCGGGAGGGCCCGCGGGTCCCGGTTCCTCGGTGGGGTCTCGGGGGTTCGTTCAGGCGAGGGGGCCGGCGGTCTGCAACGGGCCGGCCGAACCCTCGGGGACGACGGCGCGGTACAGCTTGGGCGGCCGGTGCCGGCCGCCGGTCTGCCGCTCGCCGGTGGGCACGATGGTTCCCGAGTGCTCCACCTGGCGGCGGAAGTTCGCCGGGTCCAGGGGGCGCTGCAGGATCGCCTCGTGCACCTCGCGCAGTTCCGCGAGGGAGAACCGCTCCGGCAGCAGGTGCAGCGCGACGTGGGCGTGCTGCACCTTGGTGCGCAACCGCCACAGCGCGTACCGGACGATCTCGTCGTGGTCGAACGCCAGGCCGGTGCAGTCGTCGGCGGCGGTCCAGCGCACGTTCTCGCCCTCCGCGGCGGCGGCCGCCAGGTGGCTGCGCACCAGCGCCGAGTAGACCACCGACACCACGCGCTGACCGGGGGAGCGGTCGGGGCGGCCGAACGTGTAGAGCTGCTCCAGGTAGCTGGGCCGCAGGCCGGTCGTCTCCGCCAGGGTCCGCCGGCCGGCGTCGCTGAGGCTCTCGTCGCCGCGCACCCACCCGCCGGGCAGCGCCCACTGGCCGGCGAAGGGGTCGCGCGTGCGGCGCACCAGCGGCAGGTGCACCCGCCGGTCGCCGTTCCGGTCCGGCAGCAGCGCGAAGATCACCGTGGAGACGGCGACGAGGATCGCCTGCCCGGACTTCACCACCTGGACCCGCCGCTCCCTCGTGCCCGCCCCCTCCCCGCTGCGCGAGGAGTAAGGGTGGTTCTGACATCAACTGTGCGGGAGGGTAGGGCAGCGCGCGGGCGGCTGACAAGCACCCCCGCCGGCCGCGCCCGCGCCGCGCGCGGCCGCCGCCGTCGCGGCCCCGTTCCGCCGCCGGCGAAACCGGGGTGACAACCCGCGGGGAGCGGACGTACCGTCGCAGGACACGGGAGAGGAGGTGGTCCGGTACATGAGTTCTCATCGGACGCGTGAGGTGGCTGCCCGCTAGCAGCCGCGCGATGGACGCGGACCGCTCTGGTCGCCCCGCGCGGCGCGGCGAATCCACGGCAGTCACCGGGTCCCCGGGCGCCGGCCCGTCCAGCCGGCCCTCTCCCCGCAGCGCGGGGGAGGAAGCGCCCGGGGGCCTTCCCCTGTCCGGGCTCCTCCCTGGACCCCCCTGCCCGGACGCACCGGTGCTCCCGGCGCACCACCCGCCCCCTGGCGCGACGACCCGCCCGCCGGCGGGTGCAGCGGTGCGGCCCGTCGTCCCGATGGCGGATGATGGACGCCGTGAGCGACCTCATCGACACCACCGAGATGTACCTCAAGACGGTCTTCGAGCTGGAGGAGGAGGGCATCGTGCCGATGCGCGCCCGCATCGCCGAGCGCCTGCACCACTCCGGCCCGACGGTCTCGCAGACGGTGGCGCGCATGGAGCGCGACGGGCTGCTGCACGTGGGCACCGACCGTCGCCTGGAGCTGACGGAGTCCGGCCGCACCAAGGCGATGCGCGTCATGCGCAAGCACCGGCTCACCGAGCGGCTGCTCACCGACGTCATCGGCCTGGAGTGGTCCCTCGTGCACGAGGAGGCCTGCCGCTGGGAGCACGTGATCTCCGAGGAGGTCGAGAAGCGCCTCGTCGACATCCTGGACCACCCGCACTCCTCGCCCTACGGCAACCCGATCCCGGGGCTGGAGGAGCTGGGGGAGACCGGCTCCGCGGAGGACTTCCGCACCGGGGTGCAGCCCCTGACCGCGGCCGGCGCCGACGGCGGCGCGCTCGTCGTGCGCCGCCTGGGCGAGCCGCTGCAGACCGACGTGGCGCTGCTGGCGCGCTTCGCCGAGGCGGGCCTGCGGCCGGGGGCCGAGGTCGTCGCCAAGCAGTCCGCCGGGGGCTTCGAGGTGGTGCTGGGCGAGGTCGTCGTGGAGCTGAGCACCGCCGAGGCGTCCCACCTGTTCGTCGCCGCCCGGGACTGATCCCGAGGGGCGGGCGCCGCAGCGCGTTCGTCGCCGGTTCGTCATGCGACTGCCACGCGGACGTCACCGGGTCGTGACATCGGGGGTCTGCAGGGGTTATGGTCCACCCGCTTCCGTGAACGTTCACGCGGGAGCCCTCGCACGGACGCCGAGCCCTGCCACCGCGTCGAGGTCCCACGCACACGTGTGGCAGGGACGGGGGAACCAATTTCCCGGGCGCGATCCGACGGCCAGCCAGGTCGGGGTGAGCGTCCTAGGGGTGAAGCCGGTGAGAACCGGCCGGGCGATGCTCCCACCCGAACCCGACAGCTCACCTCGCAGGCGTCGGAGAGGCACACCACCTTGACGACTCGTGTCCAGGCGCGCCACCGCGCCGACGTCCGCCCCCTCACGCCCCTGACCGACCTCGGCGAGACCCTCAGCCGGCACGCCGCCGGTGTCGGCCGCGCCGGTGCCGTCGCCGCGGCGACCGGTGGTCTCCTGGCCACCGTCGCCCTGCCGGCCGCGGCCGCCCCGGCCGCCGCCCCCGCCGCCGTGGGGAACGTCGCCACGGTCGGCACCGCCGTCAGCGCCGGCCTGACCACGGCCGTCGACTCCGCCTTCGGCACCACCGCCGTCGGCGTGGTCTCCGCCCCCGCCGAGGCGGCCGCCGTCACCACCCTCGCGGCCTTCAGCACCGTGCCGACCCCGGCGCCGCCGCCGGTCGTCGTGGTCGAGCGCAGCGAGCGCAGCACCGCCGACGCGCCGGTCGTGGAGGCCTCGGTCCACCAGGCCGCCGTCGACGCCGCCCTGGCCGTCGAGGCCGTCCCGGCCGCCGCCCCGGCACCCGCGCCCGCCCCGGCGCCCGCGCCCGCCCCGGCGCCGGCCCCCTCGCTGGGCCAGCAGATCCTCGCCGTGGCCGACGACTACGCGGGCGTGCCGTACGTGTACGGCGGCAGCACCCCCGCCGGCTTCGACTGCTCCGGCTACACCAGCTACGTCATGCGCCAGGTCGGGGTGTCCCTGCCCCGCACCGCCAACGCCCAGCTGGGCGCCAGCGCGCGCGTCTCCCGCGACCAGGCCGTGCCCGGCGACCTCGTCTTCTTCACCGACGGCGGCCGCGCCTACCACGTCGGCATCTACGCCGGCGACGGGATGATGTGGGACGCCCCCCGCAGCGGCAAGCCCGTCCAGCTGCGCTCCGTGTGGAGCGACTCCGCGGTCTACGGCCGCGTCGCCGCCGTCGCCTGACGACGGCCCCCCGACCGGGCCCGGCACCTCGAACCGAGGTGCCGGGCCCGTTCCACGTCCGCGGCGTGCACCGGCGTGCACCGGCGCCCGCCGCGCCCCGCCCGAAACACGTGTCCCCCCGCCCCCTCGCGACGTACAGTGCGGTCACGACGGCGTCAGGAGCGGAGGCGAGCATGAGCAGTCCCACGACCGCGCGGCGCGCCCGCCCCGCGGCCCGGCGCCCGTACCTGCCCCCGATGACAGTGGGGGTACCCGCGGTGCGCCGGTGCGCGCACGTGCGCCGGCACGTGCATCCCACCGCGCCCGTCGTCGCTCCCAGAGGCGTCGTCCCCACCGGGGACGGCGCCTCTCGTCGTCCGTGGAGGTGGATGTGCGCACCCTCGTGCTGAACGCCGGTTACGAGCCGCTGGCGGTGGTGTCCTTCCGGCGCGCCCTCGTCCTGGTCCTCGCCGGGAAGGCCTCGGTCGTGCTGGCCGACGCCGATCCCGTCGTGGGCGCCACCGTGAGCCTGGAACGCCCCTCGGTGATCCTGCTCACCCGCTACGTGCGGGTGCCGCGGGGCAGCGTGGTGCCGGTCAGCCGCCGCGGGGTGCTGCGGCGCGACCACCAGCGCTGCGCCTACTGCCGCGGCCACGCCGCCACGGTCGACCACGTCCTGCCCCGCAGCCGGCGCGGCCCGGACACCTGGGAGAACCTGGTGGCCTGCTGCGTGCGCTGCAACAACGCCAAGGGCGACCGCACCCCGGAGGAGATGGGCTGGACGCTGCCGTTCCGCCCGGCGCCGCCGCGCGGCGCGTCCTGGGCGGTGCGGGGCGCGGAGCAGGCCGACCCGCGGTGGGACGAGTACCTCGCCCAGGCGGCCTGAGCGGTCCGGGCGGCCGGCGGAAGAGGGCAGGACCCCCACCGCCGCGCGCCGCTGGCGTCGAGCGGTGCCCACCCCCGTCCCGGGCCGCCCCCGGCGTGCCCGCTCCGCGCGCCCGGCCCCCCCGGGCGTCCCGTCGCGGCCGCCCGCCGCGCCCGGGACCCGCGCAGCCTGACCGCCTCCCGGCTCGCCGGGCCGCGCGTGGTCGTCGCGGCGCCCTCGCCGTGCTCGCCGCCGCCGGCGAGACCCTCGCGACCGTCGTGACGGGGCGCCTGGCCGCCGGGCCGACCGCGGGCCTCGTCGCGGTCCTGGGCGTGCTGCTCGTGGGCGCCGGCCTGCTGGACACCGCCGGCCGCACGGTGTTCGCCCCCCGCGTCGGCCGCGCCGAGGGGCGGCTGCGCGCCGACCTGCTCGACGCCGCGCTCGCCCAGCCGCTGCCGGTGCTGGCCGAGCAGGCCGTCGGCGAGGTCATCGACCGCGTCGACGACGACCCGCGCCGGCTGGCCCGGCTCCTGCGCGAGACCGGGTGGTTCCTGGGGCGTGCGGCTGTCGGGCGGTCAGGTGCAGCGGCTGGCCCCGGCCCGCGCCCTGGCCTCGGGGGCGGACCTGCTCCTGGCCGACGACGTCTCCTCCGCGCTGGACGCGCGCACCGAGCTGGAGCTGTGGCGGGCGCTGCGGCAGCGGGGGACCACGGTGCTCGGCGCCACCTCCAAGCGCGCGGCGCTGGCCGTGGCGGACCGCGTCGTCGTCCTGGTCGACGGGCGGGTCGTCTGCTGCGGGCCGTGGCACGACCTCGCGCCGCGCTGGGGTCACCTGGCCGGCTGAGGCCCGGCGCCAACCCACCGCCACCCGGCGGTGGGCGGGCCGCCCTCAGGCCTGCTCGGCGACGAGCGTCACCGGCACGTTGCCGCGGGTGGCCTTGGAGTACGGGCACAGCTCGTGGGTGCGCTCCAGCAGCCGCTGCAGCTGCTCGGTGTCCATGCCCTCCACGCTGGCGCGGATGGTGGCGGTGACGGCGTAGCTCTCGCCCTCCGGCCCGAAGCCGACCTCGACGTGCAGGGTCGACCCCGAGGCGTCCACGCCCATCTCCTTCGCCGCCAGGCCCATCGCTCCCTGGAAGCAGGCGCCGTAGCCGGCGGCGAACAGCTGCTCCGGGTTGGTGCCGCCGCCGGGGCCGCCGACCTCCTTCGGCGCCTGCAGCACCACGTCGAGGGCGCCGTCGTCGGAGACGGCGTGCCCGCCGCGCCGGCCGCCCGTCGTGGTCACGCGCGCCGTGTAGACGATCTTCTCGGGGGTGTTCACCATGCCCGCGACGTTAGGTCGATCCGCTCCGGGCCGCACGGGGGAGGCCGGTGGCGCTGCCGGGTGCGAGGGTGGGGACCGACGGTTCAGGCAGCGAGCGGGGGAGGTCGCCGTGGGTGACGGCAGGGACGAGAGCAGGAGCAGGCAGGGCGCCTCGATCGACGCGGTGCTGCGCGAGGTGCTGCGCCAGGGGCGCCTGGACCCGGGCGCCGAACGGCTGGCCGCGCAGGGCGTGGACCGGCTGCGCACCTTCCTCGCCGGCGACGCGTCGGTGAACGGCGCCGCGGGGCAGGCGACGGCCGCCGCCGGGGCCGACGACGGGGCGGTGGACGCGGAGGTCGTCGAGGAGGACGCCGGCGCGCCGGCGCAGCGGCTGCGCCACGTGGTCCCGCTGCGCGGCGGAGAGCGCGTGGAGGTGGTCGTGCCCGAGCGCTTCAGCCGCGCCGACGCCCGTCGCGTCGCCGCGGTCCTGGAGGCGCTGGCCCTGGACGACGAGGAGGAGACGCAGGCGTGAGCGCCCAGCGCGACGTGGAGGTCACCGGCACCGTGCGCCTGGGGCAGTTCCTCAAGCTCGTCGGCGCCGTGGACTCCGGCGGGGAGGCCCGCGAGGTCCTGGCGGCCGGCGAGGTCAGCGTCAACGGCGAGGTCGACGACCGCCGCGGCCGGCAGCTGGCCGACGGCGACGTCGTCGAGCTCGGCGGGCAGGAGTGGCGGGTCCTCGTCGGCTGACGGGCGGGGGCCGGTGGCGGGGTGCCTCCCCGTCGCCCCGCCACCGGTCGCCCCGCCTCCCGCCGCCTCACCGCCCGGGCAGCCGCCACGCGGACACGTGCGAGGTGCTCGCCGCGGTGAACGGCGACTCGTCCCAGTCCGCCCACCGCCCGGCCGGCTCCATCCCGGCCAGGCGGGCCATGAGGTCCAGCTCCGAGGGCCACACCCAGCGGTGCGGGGAGCGGAACAGCGATCCCGCCCCGTCGCGCACCCGGTAGTGGTGCGACACCAGCCGCTGGTGGAGCACGTCGACGGTGTCGACGCCGACGTGGTGCTCGCCGACGTGGAAGGCGATCGTCGTCTCGCCCGGCGGCAGGCGCTGCAGCGGCGGGACGAACACCTCCACGACGAACACCCCGCCGGGTTCCAGGTGGCGCGCGGCGTTGCGGAAGCACGCGACCTGCTCGTCCTGCGTCAGCAGGTTCGTGATCGTGTTGAAGACGAGGTACACGAGGCGGAAACCGCCGCAGCCGGGGGCGGTGGCGCTCGCCACGTCCCCGATCGTCACGGGAACCGCCTCGGCGCCGGGTTTCTCCCGCAGCCGCGCGGCCATGTGCTCGGACAGCTCGACGCCCGCCACCGGCACGCCCCGCGCGCTCAGCGGCAGGGCGACGCGCCCGGTCCCCACCGCCAGTTCCAGCGCGGCGCCGCCGGCGGCGCGCCGGGCGAGGAACTCCACCGTCGGCCCGAGCACCTCCGGGGTGGACACGAACGCCGACGACTCGTCGTAGTCCCGGGCCACCTCCGGGCCCCACGGTCGCCCGCTCACCACCACGGTCCCGACGGTCCCACCGGCCACCACCGCGTGCCACGGGTTTTCCCCGGCAACCCGGCTACGCGCGGCCCCGCCGAGGGGTTAGCGTGCGGGGCGGGAACCGTTCCGCGCCCGCCCGGCGCGGACCTCGACGACGAGGGAGGGGATGGCCGGTGCGCGTTCGCACCCACGTCCGGCCCGCGACCACCGCGGGGACGGCGGCCACCGAGAGGGGCTCCGCGTGAGGCGGCACACCGTCCGCGTCCACCGCAGCGCCGAGGGGCTGCCCCGCGAGGGGGAACTCGCCTGGAAGCTCGCCGAGCTGGCCACCGACCCGGTGCCGGTGGAGGACGACGTGGCCGCGATGGTCGTCAACCGGGTCGTCGACGACGCCGCCGTCTCGGCGGCCGCGCTGCTGCGCGGCCCCGTGGTGTCCGCCCGCGCCCAGGCGCTGGCGCACCCGCCCTCGCGCGGCGGGCGCGGCGGCGTCGTCGCCGGCACCCGCGAGGCCGCGTCGGTGGAGTGGGCGGCGTGGGCGAACGGCGTCGCGGTGCGCGAGCTCGACTTCCACGACACCTTCCTGGCCGCGGAGTACTCCCACCCCGGTGACAACGTCCCCGCCCTCGTGGCGGTCGCCCAGCACGCCGGATGCGACGGCGCCGCCCTGCTGCGCGGGATCGTCACCGCCTACGAGGTGCAGGTGGACCTGGTGCGCGCCATCAGCCTGCACCGGCACAAGATCGACCACGTCGCCCACCTGGGGCCCTCGGTCGCCGCGGGGCTCGGGACGATGCTGGGCCTGAGCACCGAGGTGGTGCACCAGGCGATCGGGCAGGCCCTGCACACCACGACCGCCACGCGCCAGTCCCGCAAGGGCGCCATCTCCACCTGGAAGGCACACGCCCCCGCGTTCGCCGCCAAGGCCGCGGTGGAGGCGGTCGACCGCGCGGTGCGGGGGCAGACCAGCCCGGCGCCGATCTACGAGGGGGAGGACGGTGTCATCGCCCGCCTGCTCGACGGCCCGGACGCGGTGTACGAGGTGCCGCTGCCCGAGGCCGGCGAACCGCGCCGCGCGATCCTCGGCACGTACACCAAGGAGCACTCCGCCGAGTACCAGGCGCAGGCGCTCATCGACCTGGCCCGCCGGCTGCACCGCGAGCACCCCGAGCTGCGGGAGGCCGCGAACGTGGCCTCCGTCGTCCTGCACACCTCCCACCACACGCACACGGTCATCGGTTCCGGTGCGAACGACCCGCAGAAGTACGACCCCACCGCCAGCCGGGAGACGCTGGACCACTCGGTCCCGTACGTCTTCGCCGTGGCGCTGCAGGACGGCACCTGGCACCACGAGCACTCCTACGACCCCGCGCGCGCCGCCCGCCCGGACACGGTCGCGCTCTGGCGCCGGGTGAGCACCGTCGAGGACCCGGAGTGGACCGCCCGCTACCACGCGGACGACCCGGCGCGGAAGGCGTTCGGGGCACGCGCGGTCATCACCCGCACCGACGGTTCCACCCTCGTCGACGAGATCGCCGTCGCCGACGCGCACCCGCTGGGGGCGCGCCCGTTCGGCCGCGAGGAGTACCTGGCGAAGTTCCGCACCCTGGCCGCCGGGGTCCTCGACGACGCCGAGGTGGAGCGGTTCGCGGGCCTCGCGCAACGCCTGCCGGAACTCGACGCCGCCGGTGTGCGGGAGCTCGGGATCGTCGCCCCGCCGGGGTACCTGGAGGCCGTGCCGCTGCCGGGAGGGCTGTTCTGATGCTGTACTCCACCACCACGCCGGCCGCGAAGCGCAAGGCGCTGCGCGCACGGCTCGCCTCCGGGGAACTGCTGCGGTTCCCCGGGGCCTTCAACCCGCTGTCGGCGCGCCTGGTGCAGCGCAAGGGCTTCGAGGGGGTGTACGTCTCCGGTGCGGTGCTCTCCGCCGACCTCGGGCTGCCGGACATCGGGCTGACGACGCTGCCGGAGGTCGCCGGCCGCGCCGCCGAGGTCGCCCGGCAGACCGACCTGCCGGTCCTCGTCGACGCCGACACGGGTTTCGGGGAACCGCTGAACCTGGCGCGCACCGTGCAGGCGCTGGAGGACGCCGGGGTCGCCGCCTTCCACGTCGAGGACCAGGTGAACCCCAAGCGGTGCGGTCACCTGGAGGGCAAGAGCGTGGTCGACGCCGCCGCGGCCGTGCGGCGGGTCAAGGCCGCCGTCGACGCCCGCCGCGACGGTGACCTCGTCGTCGTCGCCCGCACCGACGTGCGCGGGACGATCCCCGGACCCGAGGGCCTGCGTGCCGCGCTGGAGCGTTCCAGGATGCTCGTGGACGCCGGTGCGGACGTCATCTTCCCCGAGGCGATGGCGGGCCTCGCGGAGTTCGAGGCCGTCTGCTCCGCCGTCGACGTGCCCGTCCTGGCGAACGTGACGGAGTTCGGCCGCAGCGACCTGTTCACCCACGAGCAGCTGCGCGACGCCGGTGTGCGCCTCGTCATCCACCCCGTCTCGCTGCTGCGGCTGGCGATGGGGGCCGCCGACCGCGCCCTGGACGCCCTGGCCACCGAGGGGACGCTGGCGGGCCGGGTCGGTGAGATGCAGACCCGGGCGCAGCTGTACGACCTGCTCGACTACGCCTCCTACGGGGAGTTCGACTCGGGGGTCTACGACTTCAGCCTGGAGGGAAACCGGGACGGCTGACCGCACCGGCGGCCGGCACGAGCGACGCGAGGGGGCGGAGCGTGAGCACGACGCGGGGCGGGCCGGAGGTCCGCAAGGGGCTGGCGGGCGTGGTGGCCGACACCACGGCGATCTCGAAGGTGGCCCCGGAGACGAACTCCCTGCTGTACAGGGGGTACCCGGTGCAGGAACTGGCGGGCGCGTGCGAGTTCGAGGACGTGGCCTGGTTGCTGTGGCGCGGGGAACTGCCCACGGCCGAGGAGGCCGCCGCGTTCCGCGAGCGGCTGCGCGCCCACCGCTCGCCGGACCCGCGGTTGCTGCGGGTGCTGGGGGAGCTGCCCGGCGAGGCGCACCCCATGGACGTGGTGCGCACCGCCGTCAGCGTCCTGGGGGCGCTGGACCCCGACGCCGCCGACTCCTCCCCGGCCGCCGAGCTGGCCAAGGCGGAACGGTTGTTCGCCGTGCTGCCGGCGGTGGTGGCCCTCGCCCAGCGCCGCCGGCACGGACTGGGGCCGCTCCCGCCGCGCGAGGACCTGGGGTACGCGGCGGACTTCCTGTGGCAGGCGTTCGGCACCGAACCCGACCCGCGCCTCGTCCGGGCCTTCGAGGTCTCCCTCGTCCTGTACGCCGAGCACTCCTTCAACGCCTCCACGTTCACCGCCCGCGTGGTGACCTCCACGCTGGCGGACCTGCACGCCGCGGTCACCGCCGCCGTCGGCGCCCTGAAGGGCCCGCTGCACGGCGGGGCCAACGAGGCGGTGTGGGACGTGTTCGCGCAGATCGGCCCGGGGGAGGGTTCCGCCGAGCGGGCCCGCCGCTGGCTGGCGGACACCCTCGCCGCACACCGCAGGGTCATGGGGTTCGGCCACCGCGTCTACCGCGCCGGGGACTCGCGGGTGCCCACGATGCGCGCGGCCCTCGGTGAGCTCGCCGAGCACCTGGGGCGCCGGGACGTGCTGGACCTCTACGACGCGCTGGAGGCGGCGGTGCGCGAGGCGAAGGGCATCGAGCCGAACCTCGACTTCCCCGCCGGTCCCGCGTACCACCTCGTCGGCTTCGACACCCCGCTGTTCACGCCGGTCTTCGTGGCCTCCCGGGTGGTCGGCTGGACGGCGCACGTGGTCGAGCAGCGGGCGTCGAACTCCCTCATCCGGCCGCTGTCGGCGTACGACGGTCCCGCGGAGCGGCACCTGCCACCGCGGTGAGGGCGTCCCCCTCCCCGGCCGGGGCGACCGCTCGGCCCCCGGCTGCACGGGTCCGGGTACCGTCGTCGGGAGGAGCTCGTGACCCGTCCTCGAACCGACCTCGAACCGACGCAGCACCTGGGAGTCCCCGTGGACCAGCAGCGCCCGCCGTCCCCGCCCGTGCAGCGGGTCGCCACGGACACGCCCGCCACCATCGCGCTCGTGCTCGGCGTCTGCGGCCTCTTCACGGCCGGCCTGACGTCCGTGGCGGGCATCGTCGTGGGGCACGTCACGCGCAAGAACACGCCCAGCCAGGGCCTGTCGACGGCGGCCATCGTCGTCTCGTGGGTGGTGACGGCGATGTGGGCGCTGGGGTGGGTCCTCTTCCTCGCGGTGCCGCTCCTGGCCCTCGTCGGGGTCGTGGCGTCGTCCTGAGGCGCCGCGGACGCGCGACAGCGCCCCGCCCTGCAGCGCGGACGGGGCGCTGTCGCGTGGACTCACACGGGCAGGTCGACGTCCACCGGCGTGGTGACGGTGGCGAGCGCCTTCCCGTGGCGGGGTCCAGGCGGGTGCTGGTGATCCGCTTCACGGTGAAGTGGGACCAGGAGCCGTAGGTGCCGGCGGGGCAGCCGATCTCAAGGGCGTGCCCGCGGTACGGCAGGATGATCTCCACCGGGTCGACCGTCTGGCCGACCAGGTCCAGGGGCGTGGCGCTGGCGTTGCCGGACCCGGGGAAGCGGCCCTGCCACCCGTAGGCGGTGTTGCCCGCGGACACGTCCTCGACCCGCTCGGCGGTGCCGGGGACGGGCGTGTCGTTCGCGCAGACGGCGTAGGCGGAGCCGGTGAGGACGTTGGTGACACCGGTCTCGGTGGCAGCTGGTGCTGCGTGGACGGTGGGCTTGCCGTCGCCGCGCAGCCGCACCGACATGCTGGGCGTGGCGGTGATCGTCTCGGTGAGGGTGTTGTTGTTCTCGTTGGACCCGGTGATGCGTTTGCAGCTCATTTCACTGTGAGCTGCCGGGTCCCTGCGCTCGTCGCAGCCTGAAGGCATGACCGGGGCGGCGGTGTCTGAGCGGGTCGTGGAGCTGGTGCCCGATGGGCTGTGGGATCGGGCGCAGCCGCTGCTGGATGAGCTTCGCGCGGCGGGGAAGCTGGACCTGGAAACGGCGGTGGTGGACGGCTCGCACGTGCGCGCCCTCAAAGGAGGGCTCACACCGGCCCCTCACCGGTGGACCGCTCCCGCAAGGGGTCCAAGCACCACCTGCTCACCGATGTCGGTGGTGTCCCGCTGGTCGTGACCTTGACCGGCGGCAACCGCCACGACGTGACCCGACTGCTGCCCCTGGTCGACGCCTTCCCGATCGTGCGCGGTGTCCGTGGTCGCCCTCGCCCTCGCCGCCGGGGGCAGGGCCCGCACGTCACGCGGTGTCCGGTCGGCGCCCGTGGGGCCGTTCACACGTCGTCGGCCCGTGGCCGAGCACCATCGATCCGCAGACGGGCCCGGGAATCACCGCGTGGTGTCGAGGCGCTCCAGCCAGCGGGTCAGCAGAGCCACCTCGACCGCCTCCAACTCCGGGGTGCCTTCCAAGAGGAGCTGGGCGTGCAGCTGCCGGGCCGCGTCACGCACGGAGTTCGTCGTGGCCGCCGCGCCGGCCTCGACGAGGATCGTGCTGAACGTCGCTTCGCGGGTGCGTCGTGACAGGTCGGGATCATCGAAGAGGGCCGGCTGAGCGATGAGGCTGAGCGCCAGGCCGATGTTGGCCGGCAGGATGAGCTGCGCCGCCTGCCGTGGGGTCATGGTGAGCGCCCCGGCGGCCGCGCACCGTGTCAGGGTCGCCTCGAGGAGGGTGAAGATCTTCTGGTGTGCGCTGGCGGCCGAGCCCGACCGCGGAGCGAACATCAGGCGGTACAGCGCGGGGTTGTCCAGGGCGAAGGCTGTGTGGTCGTCCCAGCCGGCGCGCAGATCGGCGACGGGGTCGCCGGTGGACTCCAGGCCCCCCTTGCGTTGCGCGTACCGCTCCAGGGCGGCTTCGACCACCGCGTCGAGCAGGCCCTGCTTGTCGCCGAAGAGCCGGTAGAGGACCGGTTGCGTCACACCAGCCTCTTGAGACACCGCCCGGGTGGCGATGTCGCCGTCGGTGGAGCTGGCCAGCTGTCGCAGTGCCGCGGCCATCAGGGCGGCGCGAACACCTGCGTCGTCGGCCGAGGCGGTGGTGCTGCGCTGGCGCCGCCGAGCGTCCCCTGCCCGCGGGGGACGAGTCGATGAGGTGGGGGCGGCGGTGGACGAGGAAGCGGATGAGGAGCGGTCTCGCGAGGCGGGGGAGGGAGTAGCGACTCCGGAATGGTCGGTCACCTGCATGAGTCAATGATACGCGTCAGGGCTAGCGCCGTTCAGCAGCTGTGGTACGGTGCTCGTATCGGCGCTATCGATAAAGCATACCGCCACTATCGACAGAAGGGATCGCGTCCATGGCCGACTCCTCGATTCCGCGAGTCGCCGTCGTCACCGGCGCCTCGCGCGGCATCGGCCGCGCCATCGCCGCCACCCTGGCCGCCGCCGGCCACGCCGTCGTCGTGGGCTGCGCCGGCTCACCCGGCGCCGCCGCCGACGTCGTGCAGCAGATCACCGCCGGTGGCGGGCTGGCGATCGCCGCCCGAGCCGACGTGGCCGACGAGCAGCAGGTCGCCGCCCTCTTCGACACCGCCACCTCCACCTTCGGCGGCCTCGACGTCGTGGTCCACTCCGCCGGCCGGCTGTCGCTGTCCACCATCGCCGACCTGGATCTCGACGACCTCGACGCTCTGCACCGCACCAACATCCGCGGCACCTTCGTCGTGGCTCGCGAAGCGGCCCGGCGGGTGCGAGGCGGCGGTGCGGTGGTGATGCTGTCCACCTCGGTGGTCGGGCTGCAGTTCCCGACCTACGGCGCCTACGCGGCTAGCAAGGGAGCCGTCGAGGCCATGACCTTGATCCTGGCCCGTGAACTGCGCGGTCGCGACGTCACCGTCAACGCCGTCGCGCCTGGCCCCACCGCCACCGAGCTGTTCCTCGAGGGCAAGGACGAGGCGACGATCGATCGGCTGGCCGAGCAACCTCCGCTGGAGCGCTTGGGTACCCCCGCCGACATCGCCGAGGTCGTCTCCTTCCTCACTGGCCCCGGTGGCCGTTGGGTCAACGGTCAGGTGCTGCGCGTCAACGGCGGAATCATCTGATGCCCACCGCTCACGACGCGTCCTCGGACGCGCCCCCGGGTGGGCGCCAGCAGGTGGTGCTGGTCACCGGCGCTTCGAGCGGCCTCGGTCACCTGACCGCCCTCTCGCCAGCTCGCGCTGGGCGCACGTCATCGCCGGGGTGCGCGCCAGTGGTGGCTGCAACGCCTCGGTGGCCGCCGACCTGGCACAGCTGGACACCACTGAGGGGCTGCTCGTGAACGCTGTCGAGCTGGACGTGCGGTCCCTGGCCTTTGCCGACGCCGCCCCCGCCGAGGAGAGCCAGCGTCACGGTCGTCTCGACGTGATGGTGCACGACGCCGACCACGTGGTCACCGAACCGGCTGAAGCCTTGACGCCCGAACAGCTGGGCGCCGTCTACGGCTCTGGCCGAGAGCTGTGCCGGCGAACTCATCCGCTTCGGCATCGACACCCCGATTGTGCTCTCCGGCGCTCTCACCTCCGGCAGAGACCCCTTCGCCCACGCGGGCCGCCTCGTGGACCGAGCGACCGAAGCGACGTACGCGCCGCCGTACGCAGCGCTGCAGAAAGATCTGCAACAGCGTCTGGCCGCCCTGGCTCCCGCTGACACCAACCTGCAATCCGTCGCCGGCGAGATGGTGCCGTCGTCGATCTTCCCGCGGGTCACCGGTCCTTCCAAACCCACGTGGACCCCGGTCGGGGCGGCAGCGAAGTGGTCTCGGCCGTCGATGACCGCATCCATGCTGGGTCCTACCGCCGCGGCGGCCTTGGAGCTTGCCGCCCTCGAACGCCGCACTCTGAAGAAGGCACTCACCAGAAGGAATGAGAAGATCATGCCTTTCGCCAACCTCAAGGTTCCTGCCGACACCCTCACCCCGGAGTCGAAGAAGAAGCTCTCCGACGCCGTGGTCGACGCCTACGCCTCGGTCTACGGTGAACGCGCCCGCGCCACCACCCTCGTGCTCATCGACGAGGTCGTCGAGGGTGGATGGAACCTCGGCGGAACCATCCTGACCACGGAGATGCTCGGGCGCAGCTGATCAGGTCCTAGCCTGCTGGGTGGTGGGGTGCTGCAGCACCCCACC